>NZ_CDXDOS010000068.1:0-15002 GCF_978021245.1 Frankia sp. CoBUL1 | reverse complement strand
CCCCCGCTAGGTTCTTTCCCGACGCCGAAGGTGCTCTAGACGCCTGCGGCCCGGCGCCGCAACGCCATGCCGGCGGCGACCCCGCCGGCGAGCGCGCCCACCCCGGCTGCCGTCGGAATGCCGATCTTGGCTGCCTTACGGGCCGTGCGAAAGTCCTTGATCGGCCATTCGCGTTCCCGGGCCACGGTCTTCAGATCCGGATCCGGGTTGATCGCGACCGGGTGGCCCACCAGGGAGAGCATGGGCAGATCGTTGATCGAGTCCGAGTAGGCCCAGCACCGGGACAGGTCCAGGCCCTCCCGCTCGGCGAGTGCCTGCACGGCCTCGGCCTTCGCCTGGCCGTGCAGCAGGCCGCCGACCAGGTGGCCGGTATAGGTGCCCTCGGCGGAGACCTCACTGACCGTGCCGAGGGCGCCGGTGAGGTTCAGCCGCCGGGCGATGACCGAGGCGAGCTCGACCGGGGTGGCCGTGACCAGCCACACTCGCTGGCCCGCGTCAAGGTGCTGCTGGGCGAGCGCGTGCGTACCCGAGTAGATCTGCTCGGCCATCCGTTCGTCGTAGATCTCCTCGCCGTAACGGACGATCTCGGCCACCGTGCGCCCGGCGACGAAGGCGAGCGCGGTCTCCCGAGCATCCCGGATGCCGCTCGGGTCCTCGAGCCCACGCAGCCGGTAGGTGATGTGCTGCCAGCCGAACCGGATCAGGTCACGCGAGTTGAAGAAGTCCCGGGCGGCCAGGCCGCGGGCGAAGTAGAAGATCGAGGCGCCCGCCATCATGGTGTTGTCCACGTCGAAGAACGCGGCCGCCGACTCGTCCAGCGGAGCCCGCGGAACCTCCTCGGCCGCGACCTTCAAGGCGGCGATCGCGGCGGCCTCGGCGGCCTGCCTCGTCGTGGCCAGGTCCCTGCGTCGTCGCACCCTCATCGTCAACTCCATGCTGTCCGGGGCGGAGCAAGGGCTCGGCTCGGGAAGTGACCGGGGCCGCCACCCACCCCTTGTCGCCACCTCCGCGCGCCGCGATCCACGCCATGGTTCGCCGGCACGCCGTCAGAGTACGGTGCGGCACGACTTCGCGGCGGCCGCCGCTCGAACGTGACGGCGGGAAAGTGCCGGTGGAACAACGACCGGGCCGGGGTTGCGACGTGATCTGGGATATCGCTCACGGCGAGGGGCCCGGAGGTCAGGCCGTGCCTGCTGCGGGAAGGGCGCGGGCAAGTGTCCGAATTGCTCTGAACTGCAAGGATTTGACCGCCCCCTCGTTACGGCCCATGGCCAGCGCGGTCTCGCGGACCGACAGCCCTTCGAGGAACCGGAGCGCGACGCACTCCTGCTGGTCCGGGCGCAGTTCGCGGACGGCGTCGAGCAGTTCGCGGCGGGTCAGCACGGCCAGGATCGACTCTTCGGGGCTCGGTACCGTCAGCGCCGTGGCTCGGTGCTCGGCCGCGGCGAGGATGTCCGCCGTCGGGATCTCGAACCGGCACCGCGCCGAGCGGGCCTGATCGACCAGCAGGTTGCGAGCGATGGTGATGAACCAGGCACCGATGTCCCGCCCCTGCCACCGGAACGTGCCGATGGAGCGGAAGGCACGCAGGAAGGTCTCGCTGACGATGTCCTCGGCGGCCACCGGATCCCCGCCCAGCCGGTACAGCGCGTACCGGAACACGAGGTTGGCGTACCGGTCGTAGAGCAGCCCGAAGGCGTTGACGTCACCTCGCCGGGCCCGGTCGACGAGCGCCGTCCGGTCGTCGTCGGCCGGATCGCCCTGAGGGTCTCCGACTCGCTCGCGGTCCTCCCTGGCGCCCACCGGGGACATCGCGTCCTGCCTGCGGAGGGAGCCGCAGCGCGGGGCGACGAGACCGGCGGCGAGGTCGGCGAGGTCGGCGAGCGTGCATTCGGTCACAGCCCGGGCTCCGGAGGATGCGGTCGCGGCAAGGTGGGCCGGAAAGCCCGGCGCACATGGTTCCGTTAGTAGCTGAGTGTAGCCGGAGGAGGGAGCGCGGGAAGTCGGAGATCGTCCGGGCGCAGGCGGGGGCGTCTTCCGGCGAGGTCCGGACCGGACCGCACGCCGGGGCCGGGCCCCTGAACGGGCCTCGGTCCCACCGAGCGGTTCGGAAAGCCACTCGGCGGCGACGGGGATCGCGCCTACCATCGTGGAATGGACGACGGGTTGGAACAGGCGGATTCCGGCCGCAACGGTGTGCGTATCACACTACTCACCCGGACGGGATGTCATCTGTGCGACACCGCGCGGGCGGCGGTCGTCCGGGTCGCCGAGCAGGAGCAGGTCGGGTGGCGGGAGGCCGATGTCGACGCCGATCCCCAGCTTGCCGACGCCTACGGCGACCGGGTACCGGTCATCCTGCTCGACGGCCGGGAACACGGTTACTGGCGGGTGGAGGAGGACCGGCTGCGGCGGGCGCTCGCCGGCGGCCGGTGGGCGCTGCGCCCTGCCAAGGGTGGTCGCTGATCAGGGGGCCGGCTCTCCTCGGCACTTCGTGAATCCCTTCACGAAGTCGTACACTGCCCGAGGACAGCCGACTTGTGGCGCCGACTACCGCACGCCGGGGCTACCGCACGCTGGGTGTCGGCGGGGCCACGGATTCGGGCCCATAGCTCCGGGCGTAACCGCGCGCCTAGAGATCGGAGCCGCGGATGAGTCAACCACGGCGTCGCCCGGCGGTGATCCGGCGACGTACACGTAGTGACACGGCTTCCAGGCGTTCCTCCGACGTTCCGGAGGCGACGGTCGCGCGGCTTCCGCTCTACCTCCGGGTGCTGACGACATTGGCGGAAAGCGGGGTTTATACTGTGTCTTCGGACACGCTCGCGGCCGCCGCCGGAGTCACTCCGGCCAAGGTTCGCAAGGATCTGTCCCATCTCGGTTCCTACGGCACGCGGGGCGTCGGCTACGAGGTGGATGTCCTGCTCGACTGCATCGCCGCGAAACTGGGCCTCACCGAGGACAGAGCGGTTGTGCTGGTGGGAGTCGGCAACCTCGGCCACGCCCTGGCGGGTTACGGCGGCTTTTATGCCAGGGGCTTTCGGATCGTGGCCCTGGTCGACGCGGATCCCGAGCGAGTCGGCGAGCGGGTCGGTGAGGTTGTCGTCAGTCCCGTCGGCGATCTCGAACAGGTGATCGTCCAGGGTCAGGTCACGATCGGGATGATCTGCACGCCGGCCGCCGCGGCGCAGGGGGTGTGTGATCGTCTGGTCGCTGCCGGGGTCACCAGCATCCTCAACTTCGCCCCCACGGTGCTTTCGGTACCCGACGGTGTGGACGTGCGTAAAGTCGACCTTGCCGTGGAACTGCAGATCCTCTCGTTCCATGAAGCACGTAAACGTCCGTCGCCGGCACGGGACACATCACCGAGACGGGGCGCGAGATCCACACCGGGCGCCGGCTCCGGGCGTGACGCCGTGCCGCCGCGCCGGGCGCGCCCGGCGCGGCGGGCGCCCTCGGCACGCGAGGCGCTGCCAGGCGGCGACGAGGTCCTCGCCGCGCTCGGGGCAGCGGGCCTGGACGGGGTGACGAGCGCGGACGGGACGGAGCCCTCCGCGGGCAGGCTGGAGACCGATACGGATGAGGTCGTGCGGGTGACTCGGCAAGTAGGCATGACTCGTCCGGCGGGGGCAGCTCGTCCGGCCGGGATGGCTCGGGACGATCGGCCGACCCGGGATGATCGGGAGGGGGAACCGGGTGCGGTGCGCCTGGAGCACACCGCGGAGCCTGGATCGCCGGCGCGCGGGACGCTGCCGGCCGCGGGAGCGCTGATGGCCGGAGGTGAGGCGTCGTGAGCCTCCTGGTGGTCGGGCTCAACCACCAGACCGCGCCCACGTCGTTGCTCGAACGCACCTCGGTCTCGGCCGAGGACATCCCGAAGGTCCTGCACGATCTGGCCGAGGGCACCCACGTCAGCGAGGCTGTGGTGCTCTCGACGTGCAACCGCATCGAGATCTATGCCGAGGTCGAGACCTTCCACGGCGGGGTCGCCGACATCTCCGACCAGCTCAGCCGGATCTGTGGGATCGACCTCGGTGATCTTGCCGGCCACTTGTACGTCCACCACGAGGCGCGGGCCATCGGGCACCTGTTCTCGGTGGTGTGCGGCTTGGACTCCATGCTCGTCGGGGAGAGCCAGATCCTCGGTCAGGTACGCACGGCCTTCCGGGCCGGTCAGGCCGCCGGGGTGGCGGGCAGCGCGCTGTCCGGCCTGTTCCAGGCCGCGCTGCGGGTCGGCAAGCGGGCCCACTCCGAGACGTCCATCGATGCGGCCGGCGCCTCCATTGTCTCGGTGGGTGTCCGGCTGGCCGCTTCCGGCCTGGACCTCCACAGCGAGGTTCCGGCCGTGCTGGTGGCGCCGCCGGGCGGGCGGGCGCTGGACGGGGGAGGAGCCGCGGCCGAGGGGCTGCGGCACGCCGTGACGCCCGAACCCCCGCGGTTGGCCGGGGCCCGGGTGCTGCTCATCGGTGCCGGCGCGGTGGGATCGCTGGCCGCGCAGACCGTCCGGCGAGCCGGCGCCGGAGAGGTCGTGATCGCGAACAGGACCGCCGCCCGGGCGGCCCGCGTCGCCGAGGCCCACGAGGCCCGGGTCGTCGGTCTCACTGACCTGGCCCACGAGATCACCATGGCGGACCTGGTGATCTCCTCGACCGGCGCGAGCGGTCTCGTTGTCGAGCACGAGCTGGTTGCCGCGGCCCTGCCCGGCCGGGCAGGGCGCCCGCTGGTCTTCCTCGATCTGGCCCTGCCGCACGATATCGACCCGGGGGTGCGCGAGCTGCCCGGGGTGAGTCTGATCGACCTGGACGCACTGCGCATCGCGCTGGACGGCGCCCAGGTGACGCACGACGTGGAGGCGGTCCGCGCGCTGGTCGCCGCCGAGGTCGCGAGCTTCCTCGACCGCCGGCGGGCGGGCCGGGTGGCGCCGACCGTCGTCGCGCTGCGGGCCCACGCCGCCGCCGTGGTGCGTAGCGAGCTCGCCCGGTTGCACACCCGCCTACCCGACCTCGACGATCGGGAGTGGAGCCTGGTGGAGGGCTCGGTCCGGCGCGTCGTCGACAAGCTGCTGCACGCCCCGACCGTGCGGGTACAGGAGCTGGCCGGGGCGCCCGGTGGGGACGCCTACGCCGAGGCCCTGCGGGAACTGTTCGATCTGCCGCGTGAGGTGCCCGCCGTGGTGTCCGTGCCTGACCTTGATCTGCTGGAGTGTTCGTGACGAGTACCGATCCGACGAGTACCGATCCGACGGGTACCGGCGCCACGGGTACCGGCGCCGACCTGCTGGCCCGTTTCGCCGGCCGCCGGCTGCGGCTGGGAACACGGCGCTCGGCGCTGGCGCTGGCCCAGTCCGGGACGGTCGCTGCCACTTTGCGGGCGCGGGTGGGCTGCGCCGTCGAGCTGGTGCCGATCGTCACGGCGGGGGACCGCTCGTCCGGGGAGATCAGCCAGATCGGCGGGACCGGCGTCTTCGTCAGCGCGCTGCGCGACGCCCTGCTGTCCGGCGAGATCGACCTGGCGGTCCACTCGTTGAAGGACCTTCCGACGGCCACCCCACCCGGTCTGGTGCTCGCCGCGGTCCCGCCGCGGGCGGACCCCCGGGACGTGCTGGTCGCCCCGAGCGGGCGGCGCCTGGCCGAGCTCAGGGCCGGCGCCCGGATCGCGACTGGATCCCCACGTCGCGCCGCGCAGCTGCGTGCTCTCGGCCTCGGGCTGGAGGTCGTCACGATCCGCGGCAATGTCGACACCCGGTTGAAGAAGGCCATCGACGGTGAGGTGGACGCGGTCGTCCTCGCGCATGCCGGGCTGGCGCGGCTCGACCGGCTCGATGCCGTCGCCGAGATCCTCGAACCCACGGTGATGCTGCCCGCGCCCGGCCAGGGAGCCCTGGCGATCGAGTGCACGGGCGGTGCCGGGCTCGTCGTGGCCGGTCCGGCGCGCGCTCTGGTGCCCGCCGGGCCGGGTTCAGGTCCCGCTGTGGGACAAACCGGCGGCGAAACGTGGTCAGATGGCGGCCGGCCCGTCGATACGGGCCTCGCCGAGCTGCTACGGTTTGTGCTCGATGACGCATCGTCGTCCGTCGCGGTCAGAGCGGAACGCGCGTTCCTCGCCGGCATCGAAGCTGGTTGTACTGCCCCGGTCGGCGCCTTGGCCGAGCTTCTTCCGGAGCCGGCCGAAGGAGCCGCGGCGGAGGCCGGCGGTGCGCCTCCCGCGGGTCGTCTGTGCCTGCGGGCGGTCGTCGCCGCGCCGGACGGAAGCGATGTCCTCCGGCGTGACGTCACCGGATCCGCCGTCGACCCGGAGGCGCTTGGGCAGCGCCTCGCGGACGACATGCTGTCCGCCGGAGCACACTCGCTGATGGGAACCCGCTGAGCATGGCCACCCGACGAACGAAGAAGCCCGTCTCCCCGGTCGCCCTGGTGGGTGCCGGACCGCGTGACCCCGGACTGCTCACCGTCCTCGCGGTCGAGACCCTGGCCGCCGCCGACCTGGTGGTGGCCGATCCCGAGGTGGCGCCGGCGGTGGTGGAGAACCTCACCGCCGAAGTGCTGCGCATCGGCGACCTCGAGGCGCCGAAGCCGGTCCGTGACGCGGAGGCGGCGACCGCCGCGGTGGTGAGCAGGGCCCGTGCCGGTGACAAGGTGGTCCGGCTCTACGCCTCCGATCCGTGGCTGACCCGCATCGGCGCCGCGGACGCCCAGGCGCTCGCGAAGGCCAAGATCCCCTATCGGGTGGTGCCCGGCATCCTCACCGGCGCCGCGGTCGCGACCTACGCCGGGGTCGCCCCGGGCGTGCCGGTCACCTTCGCCAGCACCTCCGGGGTCTTCTCGTCGTCGGGCACCGTGCCGGCGTCCTCGCCGTTCGGCGGGAGCGAGCCGGTGGGTCCGCTCACCGGTCCTCCGTTCGGGGCCTCGCGGTTGGGCGGACGGCCGATCGCCGGTCTCGGGGGCGGGCTCGGCGGTGGCCTGGGAACCGGCGGGTTCGGCTCGCCGCTGGGCCTCGGTGCCCCGGGCGGCTTCGGCGGGTTCGGTGCGCCGATCTCCTCCCCCGGTGACCTGGACTGGGGTGCCCTCGCCCAGACCCCGGGCACCCTCGTGGTCACGGCGGCACCGACGGAGGTCGGCAAGGTCGCGGCGGCGCTCGTCGAGCACGGGCGGCCCGGTGACACCCCGATCGCGGTGACCGTGGACGGCACCACCACCGACCAGCGCACCGTCACCTCGACGCTCGACCGGGTCGAGGCGGACACGGCACCGCTGTTGACCGCGGCCCCCACCCCGATCACCCAGGTCGTGCTGTCCATCGGCCCGGTGGTCGCGACCCGCGGCAAGCTCTCCTGGTGGGAGACCCGGGCGCTGTTCGGTTGGACGGTGCTGGTCCCGCGGACCAAGGAACAGGCGGCGATCCTGTCCGACCTGCTGCGTTCGCACGGCGCAAGCCCGCTGGAGGTGCCGACGATCGCCGTCGAGCCCCCGCGGACCGCCGCCCCGATGGAGCGCGCGATCACCGGTCTGGTCTCTGGGCGCTACCAGTGGGTGGCCTTCACTTCGGTCAACGCGGTCAAGGCGGTGCAGGAGAAGGTCGAGGAACGCAGCCTCGACGCCCGCGCGTTCGCGGGGGTCAAGGTTGCGGCGATCGGCGAGGCGACGGCCGACGCGCTGCGCACCTTCGGTATCCGGCCCGATCTCGTCCCGTCCGGGCAGCAGTCCAGCGAGGGGCTGCTGGCGGACTGGCCGGACTTCGACGACACCCTCGACCTGCTCGACCGGGTGCTGCTGCCGCGCGCCGACATCGCCACCGAGACCCTGGTTGCCGGCCTGAAGGAACGCGGCTGGCAGGTCGATGACGTGACGGCCTACCGCACCGTGCGTGCCGCTCCGCCGCCCGCATCCATCCGGGAGGCGCTGAAGGGCGGCCGGGTCGACGCGGTCGTCTTCACCTCATCCTCGACCGTGCGCAACCTGGTCGGCATCGCCGGCAAGCCCCACGAGACGACGGTGATCGCCGTGATCGGTCCGGCGACGGCCGCCACTGCCCAGGAGCTCGGGCTGCGCGTCGACGTGCAGGCTCCGGAGGCGTCCATCCCCGCCCTTGTCGGGGCGCTGGCGGAGTTCGCTGCCGAACACCGGGAGGAGCTCGGGAAGATCGGGCCGCTCGCTGCGCGGTTGCCGAAGCCACGGCGAGGCTCGCGGCGGTGAGGGCGCAGGCCCGGGGGAACGGGGCCGAGGCCGGCTATCCGACGGCACGTCCCCGCCGGCTGCGCCGCTCGTCCGCGCTGCGCCGGCTGGTCTCGAACGTGCGGTTACACCCGTCCGACCTGGTGCTGCCGATGTTCGTCAAGGAGGGCGTGGCCGATCCCGTTCCGCTGGCCTCGATGCCTGGTGTCGTCCAGCACACCCGCTCCTCGCTGCGGGGGGCGGCCGTCGAGGCCGTCGAGGCCGGCGTGGGCGGGCTCATCCTGTTTGGTGTGCCCGCGGAGAAGGACGCCTGGGGCTCGGCCGCCGACGACCCGGACGGCATCGTCCAGCTCGCGCTCGCCGATCTTGCCTCCGAGGTCGGTGGCGACGTTGTCCTGATGACGGACCTGTGCCTGGACGAGTACACCGACCACGGGCACTGCGGTCTGCTCACCGACTCCGGGGAGGTCGACAACGACGCCACCCTGGCGCGCTACGGCGCGATCGCCGTAGCGCAGGCCCGTGCGGGTGCCGAGGTCGTCGCGCCGAGCGGGATGATGGACGGCCAGGTCGGCGCGATCCGGGCCGCGCTGGACGCGGAGGGCTTCGTCGACCTGCCGATCATCGCCTACTCGGCGAAGTACGCTTCGGCGTTCTACGGGCCGTTTCGCGAGGCCGCCGAGTGCGCCCCGCAGTTCGGGGACCGGACCGGTTATCAGCAGGATCCGGCTCGCTCGGCCGAGGAGGCCCGGCGCGAGGCCGCGCTCGACCTCGCCGAGGGCGCGGACGCGGTGATGGTGAAACCGGCGTTGGCCTACCTGGACGTGCTGCGGGCGGTGGCCGACACGGTGGACGTACCGGTGGCGGCCTACCAGGTGTCGGGCGAGTACGCGATGGTGGAGGCCGCCGCGGCGGCCGGGTGGATCGACCGGGACCGGGCGATCGACGAGACGCTGACCGCGATCTCCCGGGCCGGGGCGGACATCATCCTGACCTACTGGGCCACCGAGGTTGCCCGCCGCCTGGCCGCCGCCCGCTGACCGTCCCCCTCGGTGACGATTCCTGTCCGCCGGCAGGTTTCTGGACAGGCATCCGGGCGGGAGGCCGCGCTCAACGGAGCGGGCCGCGCCGGACCGGTGGGTGACCACCGCGAGACGGCGCCCCGACGTGCCGGGTCGTGGATGCCCGGCTGATGTGCCGGTCGTCCGTCCGCGCAGGATCTGATGGACTCTGGACCACCCGGCCGTATTGCGATGCGCTGATGTGATGCGCTCCCGTCGCCCAGCTGGCGGCCCATCCGGTCACAGTCCCGCGCGCCTGCTCTCCACGATGGTGCCGGAAGCTCGACATGCGCGGAAAGTGTTCGGCATGTTGCCCGAAGTGGGCCGGCGGGTTGGCCAAGGTGGGGCTGTGCGTCGCGGCCTTCCCGTGTCGGCGTGGGTGGGATCTCCCCCGTGATGATCGGCCATTGGTTCGGAAGATACCCCCACCGGGTACTGGTACACCATACGGGGGGAGGGTATGTTCGGGAGGTGGGACGGGCGCCGGTGGGTCGGGCAGATCCATCGGGACCGGGGGCGGCTTACAAGAGGAGACGAGGAGACGGGAACGGCCATGACGACAACCGCCTACACGACCACCTACACGGTGGCCGGGATGACCTGCCAGCACTGCGTCCGATCCGTGACCGAGGAGCTCGCGCGGCTGCCGACCGTGTCGGACGTCGCCGTGGACCTGGCCGAGGGTCGGGTCACCCTCGTCAGCGATGGCGTCGTCGAGGACAGCGCCGTCCGGGAGGCCGTTGCGGAGGCCGGATACGAGCTTGTCGGGCGGGCGTAGCGCTTCGGTGGTGCCAACGGTGCCGGTGGTCGGCGGGTGTGTCCGCTCCCACCGCCCGTGACCGGCGGTACCTTCCGGTCCGCCGTCAGGAATCCGCCGTAAGGGGAGAGCTGATGACCACTCTCGACGTCGGAAGGGGTCACCCCGCGCGGATCGAGCTCGCGATCGGCGGGATGACCTGCTCATCGTGTGCCGCGCGGGTGGAACGCAAACTCAACAAGCTGGACGGCGTCACCGCTTCGGTGAACTACGCCACCGAGAAGGCCACCGTGACCCTCGCGGACACCGAGGCCCCCGCGGTCCGTCTCGACGATCTGATCCGCGTGGTCCAGGCTGCGGGCTACTCTGCGGCCCCGGCCGCCGGACGCGCGGCTGACACCGGGGCCGAGACGGCGGCTGGCACCGAGGCCGTAGCCGGCACCGAGGCCGAGCAGGTGGCGGGTGCGGCGGATGCCAAGGACGGCGGCGGCACGCAGGACGACGCACCCGGCGCGGCGCTGCGGGCGCTGCGTGTCCGGCTGGCGGTCTCGGCGGCGCTCGCCATGCCGGTGATCGTACTGGCCATGGTGCCCGCCTGGCAGTTCGACTATTGGCAGTGGGTCTCGCTGGCCCTGGCGACGCCGGTCGTGCTCTGGGGAGGCTGGCCGTTCCATCGGGCCGCGGCCCGGGGCGCCCGGCACGGTGTCGCGACGATGGACACCCTGGTCTCCCTCGGAACGCTGGCCGCCTTCGTCTGGTCGCTGTACGCCCTGTTCCTGGGCGGAGCGGGCGAGCCGGGGATGCGGCACTCGTTCTCGTTCACCGGCGGATTCCCGGGCCCGGAAGCCTCGGCCGGCGAGATCGTCCACTCGGGGAGTGGTCACGGCACCGGCGGCCGTGCCCACGGCGGCGCGGGCACGGCCCTCTACCTGGAGGTCGCCGCCGGGGTGACGGTGTTCCTGCTCGCCGGCCGATTCCTGGAGTCACGTGCCCGCCGGCGTTCCGGCGCGGCCCTGCGGGCGCTGCTCCACCTCGGGGCGAAGGACGTCACCGTGCTGCGCGTCCGGCCGGCGGACGGCGCGCGGGGGACTGGCCCGCGACGGGTCGAGGAGCGGATCCCGGTCGAGGCGCTGCGGATCGGGGACGAGTTCGTCGTCCGTCCGGGCGAGAAGATCGCCACCGACGGCGTCGTGCTCGATGGGCTGTCGGCGGTGGACGCGAGCATGGTCACCGGCGAGTCGGTGCCCGTTGAGGCCGGCCCGGGTGACGCGGTTGTCGGGGCGACGGTGAACGTCGGCGGGCGGCTCGTGGTCCGGGCCACCCGGGTCGGTGCCGACACGCAGCTGGCGCGCATCGCCCGGCTCGTGACGGAGGCCCAGAGTGGCAAGGCCCGCGTCCAGCGCCTCGCCGACCGGGTCTCGGCGGTGTTCGTTCCGGTGGTGATCATTTTCGCACTCGTCACCCTCGGGGTCTGGCTGGCTCTCGGGCAGCCGGCGACCGATGCCTTCACCGCGGCCGTCGCCGTGTTGATCATCGCCTGCCCCTGCGCGCTGGGCCTGGCCACGCCGACGGCGCTGCTGGTCGGGACGGGACGCGGTGCGCAGGTGGGCATCCTCATCCGCGGCCCGGAGGTGCTGGAGTCGACGCGGCGGGTCCAGACCGTCCTACTCGACAAGACCGGCACGGTGACCAGCGGGCGGATGCAGGTTGTCGCGGTGCTGCCGGCTCCCGGGGAGGACGCCGCCGAGGTGCTCCGGCTCGCCGCGGCGGTGGAGGACGCGAGCGAGCACCCCATCGCCCGGGCGATCGCCGACGCGGCCAGGGAGCACGCGGTGGCCGTCGGTGTGCTGCCGCCGGTCGCGGACTTCGCGAACACCGCGGGCCTCGGCGTGCGCGGCACCGTCGAGGGGCATGCGGTGCTCGTCGGGCGGCCCCAGGTGTTCGCGGAACTCCCGGACGCGCTCGCCGCCGAGCTGGACCGGGAACGGGCCGCCGGGCATACCGCCGTCGTGGTCGGCTGGGACGGCCGTCCCCGTGGACTGATCAGTGTCGCCGACACGGTGAAGCCCACCGCGGCCGCGGCCGTCGCCGATCTGCGTCGGCTCGGGCTGCACCCGGTCCTGCTGACCGGGGACGCCGAGGCGGTCGCCCGGTCCGTCGCCGCCGAGGTCGGCATCGCGGCCGAGGACGTCATCGCCGAGGTCCTGCCCGAGGAGAAGGTCGCTGCGGTCCGTCGCTTGCAGGCGCAGGGCCGGGTCGTGGCCATGGTGGGCGACGGGGTGAACGACGCCGCCGCGCTCGCCCAGGCCGATCTGGGCCTGGCGATGGGCGGCGGCACCGACGCGGCGATCGAGGCGTCGGATCTGACGCTCGTCAACGCGGATCCCCGCCTGGTGGCGGATGCCATCCGACTGTCGCGCGCCACCCTGCGCACGATCAAGGGCAATCTGTTCTGGGCGTTCGCCTACAACGTGGCCGGGCTACCGCTTGCCGCGACCGGTCTGCTCAACCCAATGATCGCGGGGGCGGTGATGGCGTTCAGCTCCGTCTTCGTCGTCACGAACAGTCTGCGGCTGCGGCGTTTCACCGCACTGCGGCCGGCCGGGGCGGGTCCGGCCTGAGCGGGTCCGCGGCGTCGGTCAGGTCGTGGCCGGTTCGGCCGGCGGGGCCTCCAGGCGCGGGAACACCGGGCTGGGACCCGCGACCCGCGACCCGCCGTCGCCGCACTGCGCGGCGATGCGCGGTGCCGAGTCGGGCAGGAAGGGCGCGAGGTGCTCCGCCAGCTCCCGGCACGTGGCGACCAGTTCGGCGAGGACTGCGTCGAGGGCGTCGCGCGACGCTCCCTCCTTGCGCTCCGCCTTCGCGAGCTCCCAGGGCCGGGCGGCCTCCACATAGCGGTTACCCTCGTCGCCGATCCTCGTGATGACCTCGGCCGCCCGGCGGAAGTCGAAGGCGGCGAAGGCGTCGTCGATCGTCCGGGGGGTCTCGTCGCGCGCTGCCCGCAGCTTGGCGGCCGCGGGATTGTCGGGGGCGAGCGGGGGAATGAGCCCGTCCCGGTACCGCTTCACCATCGACACGGTCCGGTTGACCAGGTTGCCGATGTTGTTGGCGAGGTCTTCGTTCGCGCGGGTCACGAGCCGTTCGGTCGTGTAGTCGGTGTCGCCGGCTCGGGCGACGTCGCGCAGCATCCACCACCGCAGCGCGTCGGTGTTGAAGGCGGCGACGATGTCGGCGGGATCCTCGGCGTTGCCAGCCGACTTGCTGATCTTCATGCCGTCGGCGGTGAGATACTCGTGCACGAAGATGGTGTCGGGCAGGCGCACCCCGGCCGAGAGCAGCATCGCCGGCCAGTAGACGGCGTGAAAGCGGATGATGCCCTTGCCGATGACGTGCACTCGCCTGTCGGCGTCGTTCCACCAGTACTGGAAGCTGTCGTCGTCGTTGCCGTACCCGGGGGCGGTGATGTAGTTCCCGAGCGCGTCGAACCACACGTAGATGACCTGCTCGGGGTCGCCGGGGACCGGGATACCCCAGCCGCGGGCCCGGCTCATGCTCCGCGACGCGCTGAAGTCCTCCAGACCGGCCTCGATGAAGGACAGCACCTCCCGCTTGCGGGCGGCGGGCTCGATGCGCAGCCGGTCGGTGGAGATGAGCGCGTGGAGCTGGTCCTGATAGCGGCTCAACCGGAAGAACCAGTTGCTCTCCTCCACCAGGTCGGGAACGGTCCCGTGTTCCGGACAGCGGCCGTCCACCAGCTCGTCGGGCTGGTAGAACAGCTCGCATCCCACGCAATACAGACCGGCGTAGGTCTTGCGGTAGAAGTCCCCGCGGTCGGCGCAGGCCGACCACAGCTTCTCGACTCCCGGCCGATGACGGGGGTCCGTGCTCGTCTTGATGAAATCGTCGAACGAGAGGCCCAACGGACCGCGAAGGCCCACGAACCCGGTGGCGACCCGCTCGACGTACTCGGCGGGTGTAATCCCCTCGGCCTCGGCCGCCTGGACGTTCTTCAGGGCGTTGTCGTCGGTGCCGGTCTGGAACCGGACCTCGTGGCCGCGCTGACGAAGATGACGTGCGTACGCATCGGTCTCGATCAGTTCGAGAGCGTGACCTACGTGCGGCTTGCCGTTGACGTACGGAATCGCCGTCGTCGCGAAGTAGCGGCCCATCTGGTGTGAGTCCTTCCGCCCCGGTAGCAGCCTCACCGACGAGGCTCCGTCAGGGCCTCGTCGGTCAGTCTGTCAAGACGCGCGGAAGAGGCCGGACGGCATATGCATCATCATCTGGCTGGCCGGCGTCTCGACCGTGGCATGTGTCCTCGACACAGGGTGAATCCTACGCGACCTCGCGCCCGGTAGCCTCGCGGGGAGCGTGGCCCGGTCCGCATGATTCGGATCATGGTTTCCGACTGCGGTCGCCATAGACGCTGACCACCGCGTTCATGCCCATGCGGGCCATCGCGGCCGGCGCTGCCGGCACCCCCCGTCGGTCGGCGCCGGGCTGCTTCCGCCGATCGTGACAACGATTGTCGGCGGAGGTACGTCGTAATCGTCGCCGTTCGCCAGACTAATCCGGGTCTCGACAACGATTCGCGGGATGTGGCGTTGATGTACTTTGTCCATCGAATTATGGCTCCCATCTTCAGGGTTTTCTAAGAATCACAGAAAGGCTTCATGAAAAACACACGAGAATCACATGTGATCTGCCGCCAAACGCTTCCGGCCATCTCTGGCGCGAACACGCCGGGCGCAATCCAGCCAGGCGCCGGTGCGCACGGCTAGTCTTCCCATCGCAAGTAGTCGATCGATATTTTTGATGACGGGAGAATCATGACAAGATCCCTGAAGAGGAAAGCGGTGGTCGCCTCCCTGTCCGCCGTGTCGGCAGTCTGTGTGACGGTGGGACCGGCGGCTTCAAGCGCCTGGGCCGACGACCGCGTTCCCGTGCGGAGTGTCAACCGGCGGAATCAAGCGGTCATGGCGACACATGCTTTGCCAGCAGAACGTTGAGGAC
>NZ_CDXDOS010000067.1:5180-16086 GCF_978021245.1 Frankia sp. CoBUL1 | reverse complement strand
GCCCTCCCCCGACCGGGTGGACCGGATCAACGCCCGGCTGCGCCGGGAACTGCTCGTCGCCGGCCGGGCCGTCGTGGGGCGCACCCAGCTCGGTCCCCGTCACGCGGTCTTCCTGAAGCTGACTCTGCTCAATCCCGACGCCACCACGGCGGACGTCGACGCACTGCTCGGGCTGATCGCCGAGACCGGGGACGTCCTTACCGCCGGTGGTTCCACCAGGGCCCGGCGGCGATCGTGACCGGCGATCGACCGCAGTCCGAGGCCATCGCGGACGCGACCATCGCGGACGAGATCGTCACGGAGGCTCTGCTGCGGTGCTGGGTGCGGGAGACGGGCGTCCGGTTACCGGCGGACGCCCGGACGCTCGGCATCGACCTACCCGCATCCGGCCTGTCCGTTCGGGCGACGTTGACGCACCGCTCCCCGGCCGGATGGCACGGGTTCGGACCACCACGCCTGGTTTGCGCGGCCCGCGAACCAGCCCCGGTGGACGCGGGCCTGCTCGCCGCGCTGCTCGTCCGAGAGGTCGTCACGCGGGATGGGCTACCGCCGGCCCTCGGCGCCCAGGCGCTGGGAAGGATCATCGATTCCGCCGGCTGGATCGCGAGCTGCCTCGCGGCCCGCGGTCCCGGGCCGGACCCGGCCACCATCCCCCCGTTCCTCGCCGCGGAGCAGGCCCTGATCACCGGTCATCCGTTCCATCCGGCGGCCAAGAGTCGCCAGGGGGCTCCGCCGGAGGCACTGGCCACCTACTCTCCGGAAGTCGGCGGGTCCTTTGCGCTGCACTGGTTCGCCGCCCATCCCTCCGTGGTGACCGTCTCGGGCAGCACGACGACCCGCTCCGGAGGGCGGGACCAGGCCCTCGGCACGAACGGCCGGGGCCTGATCCGGCTGCTGGCGGATCTGGCCAGGGAAGACGGTGGGGCCGAGGAGTCGAAGTCCGGCCTCTCGGCCGCGTCCGGTTCCGGACCAGACCGACATGGCCCACCCGGGCTTACGGGGCCCCCTCGGACCGGCGGACGCGATCGCCCGGACATTCCCGCCGGTTACGTCGTGGTACCCGCGCATCCCTGGCAGGCGGACGAGGTCAGCAGGCGGGAACCGGTCGCCGAGCTGCTTGCGGACGGCCGCCTGATCGACCTCGGGGTGTCCGGGCACCGGTGGTATCCCACCTCGTCGCTGCGTACCGTCTGGCGGCCGGAGATCCCGGTGATGCTCAAGCTCTCGCTGGGGATGCGAATCACCAACTCGCGCCGGGTGCTGCAGCTCGACGAGCTGCGGCTCGGCGCGATGACCGCGAGGCTGATCGACGCCGGTCTCGGCGCGGCGCTCGCCGCCCGACATCCGACCTTCCGCCTCATCGGGGAGCCCGGTTGGGTGGCCGTCACCCGACCGGGAGGGGAGGGTCGGCCCCGAACCGGCCCCGCAACACCGCTGCCGATCGGGTCCGGCGAGCGGCGCGACGGAGGGCGCGACGAGGACGGCGTCGGGCTGGAGACCGCCGTCCGGGTCAATCCGTTCGGGTCAGTCGACCGGGTGGTGTGCGCCGCGGCACTCATCGCGCCCAGGCCCGAGCGGACCACGGACAGCCGTGGCCGGGCCCGGACGGCGATGCTTCCCCGGATCCTCACGACGCTGGCTGGCTCGCTGAGCGATCCCCTCCCGACGCTGACCGACGCCTGGTTCGACCGTTATCTGACCGTGGTGGCCGCCCCGGTGGTGGACCTCTACCTGCATTTCGGGATCGGCGTCGAGGCCCACCTGCAGAACACCCTGGTCACCCTGGACGCGGCGGGCTGGCCGATCGCCGGCTGGTACCGCGACAGCCAGGGCTACTACGTGGCCACCTCCGCCACGGCGGAGGTGCAGCAGCTGCTGCCCGGCTTCGGTACCGGACTCAACGCGATCTTCGATGACGCGCTGGTGGCCGAGAGGACCATCTACTACCTGTTCGTGAACAACGTCTTCGCCCTCGCCGGCGCGCTCGGGGTCGCGGGTGTCGCGGACGAGCGCCGCCTGCTCGGGCGGGTGCGTGGCCTGCTCCATCGGCTGGACGGGGATGGCCCACGCGGGCGGGGGCTGCGGCCACCCGCCACTCGCCGAGCACTGATCACCAGGCTGCTCGACTCCCCCACCCTGCCATGCAAGGCCAACCTGCGCACCTGCGTGGACGGGCGGGACGAACTGGTCGGACCGGTGGCCACTCAGTCGGTGTACGTGCCGATCCCCAACCCGCTCCTGGAGGCCTCGTGACCTTCCGCGCCCCGTCCACAGCTCGCGGCGAGCGCCCGCGTACCGTCGACGACGGATCGGCGTTCGTGGGTCTGCCTGCGGGGGGCGAACCGCCCTACGACGTGGTCGGGGTCGGGCTGGGGCCGTTCAACCTGTCGCTTGCGGCCCTGGCCGACGGGCTGCCCGGCCTGCGGGCCGTCTTCTTCGACCAGGCGCCGGCCTTCAGCTGGCATCCCGGCCTGCTGTTGGAAGGTACGACCCTGCAGGTGCCGTTCCTCGCCGATCTCGTCACCCTGATCGACCCGACCAGCAGATGGTCCTTCCTGGCGTACCTGCGCGAGCATGACCGGCTCTTCCGCTTCTATCTCTACGAACGGTTCCACATCCCCCGCCGGGAGTATGACGACTACTGCCGGTGGGTCGCCGACAGTCTCGACTCCACCCACTTCGGCACCCGCGTCGAGGCGGTCCGCTGGGATCCCGACACCCGCCTGTTCCAGGTGGCGATCGTCCAGCCCCACCGGTCCGATCAGGCAGGGCAGTCCGGCGCGTCCCCGACACGGGTGGTGACCGCTCGGCACCTGGTCCTCGGGATCGGAACCGAACCGATCATGCCGCTGGCCTTCGCGGGGATGCCGAACGGGCGGGCCTTCCATGCGGCCGAGTACCAGCAGCGGCGTTCCGCGCTGGCGGGGCTTTCCCGGGTCACGGTGGTCGGCTCCGGACAGTCCGGGGCGGAGGTGTTCGCGGATCTGCTCCGCGCACAACCGGTGACCGGCCATCAGCTGACCTGGATCACCCGCACCCCCGCCTTCGCACCGATGGAGTACTCCAAACTCGGCCTCGAACAGTTCACCCCCGACTTCGTCCGCTATTTCCACGGTCTGGAGCAGGCGACCAAGGACACGCTCGTTCCGGCTCAGTGGCAGCTCTACAAGGGGATCGACGCGGACACCATCGCGGAGATCTACGACCTGCTGTACGAACGGACGATCGGCGGGGCGGACGTGGCGGCGACGCTGCTGCCGGGCGTCGTCGTGGAGACGGCCTCGCAGCGGGACCGGGGCGGTGAGATCACTCTCGGCTGCCGCCACCGCGATCAGAACCGCGCCTTTCCCGTCCACACCGACGCGGTGGTGCTTGCGACCGGATACGCCGCACGCCGGCCGACCCTGCTCGATCCCATGGCCGGGCTGATCGACGTCGACGACAGGGGCCGCTTCCGCGTCGACGCCCGCTACCGGGTGGCGACCGACGCCGGTCTGACCGGCCGTGTCTACGTCCAGAACGCGGAGCTGCACACGCACGGCGTCGTGACGCCCGACCTCGGCCTCGGTGCCTGGCGCGCCGCGGTCATCCTCGACGACCTGACCGGCGGCGACGCCTACCGGCTGCCGTCGCCGTCGGCGTTCACGACCTTCGGGGTCCCCGCCCGGTCGGGCCAGCCGGACGGGAACGGCCAGGCCGTCGGCGAGCGGCGCGTGCGGCCGCGCGATCCGGCCCCGACCAAGACGGCCGGGACGGCCGGGGCGGCCGGGCGTTGACCACGTCATGGTCCGCGCCAGCACCAGCGCCCGCGGCACCGTCCCCGGGGCGGACCGGGTCGGCGGACCGATGGCGGCAGGCCGGCCGTGCCCTGCTGGCCAAGCTCATCGCCGAAATGGCCTACGAGGAGCTACTCAGTCCGCAACCCGACGAGCCAGCGGATGCCGCGGCCGGGCCGGCGGGCTCCCCGGGCGGGCCGCCACCCACTGCACCGGCACGGACGAGCGATCCCGCAGTGCGCGGCGTGACCCCGGACGGTCGCAGGCACCCCCCGATCGGACGGGGTCCCATCCAGGGTTACCGGCTCCGAGCCGCGGGCGTCACATACGCTTTCACCGCCCGACGTGGCACATTCGGCTCCTGGTGGATCGATGCCGCCACGCTGACCCGCTCGCGCTCGGTTACGCCGCCCGGCCCGGACGGCAGCCCCCCCGAACCGGGCACCGCACCGACCGTTCCGGGCACCGCACCGGCGGACGACCCGATCCGCTTTCTCCAGGACATGCAGGTCCTGCTCGGCTGGTCCGACCCGGTCCTCGCCGACGTGGTACGCGATCTGCTCGCCACCCAGGCCGCCGATCATCATCTGCTCGGAACGGCGATTCCCGCGGTGGATCTCGCCGATCTGCCGTTCGTCGCGCTCGAGGGGTACCAGAGCGGCCATCCCTGTCTCGTCGCGAACAAGGGACGGCTCGGTTTCGGCGCGGCCGCGGCCGTCTACGCCCCCGAGGCGCGCCGGCCCTTCCGACTGCGATGGGTGGCCGCACACCGCGCGATCGCACGGTACAGCGCCATCGCCCCCAAGGCCATCGACCTTTCTGGCCAGGGCGCGCCGACCGTGCCCGACCTGCTCACCACGGAACTCGACGAGCGGACCCGCGCCCACTTCACAGATGTGCTCCGCGGGGCCCTGCCGGACGAGCCACGCCGGCCGGGCCCCGCGCCCGTCTCCGCCCCACCCGCCGGACCACCCGCCGGTACGACGATCGCCGACTATGTCTGGCTACCCGTCCACCCGTGGCAGTGGGAGAACGTAATCGTGCCGCTCTATGCGGCCGAGATCGCCACCGGCCTGCTGGTACCGCTGGGCGAAGCACCGGACCGGTACCTGCCCCTGCAGGCGGTGCGCACCCTCGCCAACGTCGACCGGCCGGACCGGCGGAACGTCAAGCTCGCGCTAATGATCCGTAACACGCTGGTGTGGCGGGGGATGTCGGCGGCTGATGCCATCGCCGGGCCGGCGATGTCGAGCTGGCTGCTCGGGCTTCGCGACGCGGATCCCTTCCTGCGCGACGTGACCCGGGTTCTCCCGCTTCCGGAGGTCGCCGGCGCCACCGTCCGGCACCCGGCCTACGACGCCGTCCCCGACGCGCCCTACCGCCTCCACGAACTACTCGGCGTGCTCTGGCGTGATCCGGTGGAGCGGTTTCTCGACGGCGGGGAGCGGGCGCGCAGCCTCGCGTCCCTGCTGGCGGTCGGCTCCGACGGTCGGGCAGTCGTCGCCGAGCTCGTGGCCCGCTCGGGCCGGCCGGCGCACGACTGGCTCGCCGCGCTGTTCGCCGCTCTCCTGCCGCCGCTGCTGCATTACCTGTACCGGTACGGCGTGGCCTTCACGCCGCACGGCGAGAACGTCCTGTGCATCTTCGATGCCGAGGAGATGCCCCGCCGCATAGCCGTGAAGGACTTCGGCGCGGACATCGAACTGGTATCCGGCGAGTTCCCCGAGCGGCGGGGGATGCCACCGGAGGCGGTCGAGCACTGCCGGCGGTGGCCCGGCCCGGTCCTGGCCCACTCCCTGCTCTCGGC
Source organism: Frankia sp. CoBUL1 (assembly GCF_978021245.1). Lineage (NCBI taxonomy): Bacteria > Bacillati > Actinomycetota > Actinomycetes > Frankiales > Frankiaceae > Frankia > Frankia sp. CoBUL1. The sequence goes on along the minus strand of NZ_CDXDOS010000067.1, from coordinate 10,503 downwards.
GGTGTTCGCCGGGCACTTCCGCTTCTTCGCGGTGCTCGTGGCGGATCATCTCGATGTGGACGAGAACCAGTTCTGGCGGCTCGTGCGGGCGACGGTCGACCAATACCACGCGAGGTTCCCGGACCTGCGGGAGCAGTTCGCCTCGATCGATCTCCTCGGGCCGGCGTTCGGTCGGGTCTGCCTGAACCGCGAGCAGTTCGCGGGCGCCGGGTTCCACGATCGCGCCGACCGGGACGGAGGCTTCGACCTGATACACGGCGAGGTCGCGAATCCCCTGCACGATGTGTCCACCCTCACGACGGGCCCAGCGCGACCGGCAGCCCCGACGGAACCGGCGCCGCCTACGGCATGAACGGAGAACGCATGACATCGTCGCCGGTTCCGACCCCACCATCGGCCCAGGTTCCGGCCCGTCCCGACCCCCCGGACCCGCCTGAGCCACCTGAGCCGATCGGGCGGCCCGCACCGCGGGTCCAGCCCCGCCCGATCGGCCCCGGGTCATCGTCCGATCAGGCGCTCGGGGAGAACGCGGCCGGCCGGGGAGTGCTGCGTGACCTGTTGGCCGGAGCCGAACCGGTCGAGGAGATCATCATCGCCACCGTCGACCTGCAGGGCCGACTCGTCGGCAGCGCCGTGTCCCCGGAGCACTTCACCGGACCGGTGCTCGCCGATGGCCTCGGCGCCTGCACCTACCTGCACGCCGTCGACGTCGACATGAAGACCGACGGAGGCTACCCCCACACGCCCTGGTACGACGGCTTCGGTGATCTACGGCTCCAGCCCGACCTCACCACGTTGCGCCGCGCACCCTGGCATCCGTCCGACGCGGTGGTGTTCGCGGACGCGTTCTGGCCGGACGGGTCCCCGGTGGGCGTCGCTCCCCGTGCCGTGCTGCGTCGACAGCTCGACGCGCTCGCAGCCTCCGGTCTGACCGCCTTCGCCGGGACGGAGCTGGAGTTCCTGGTCTTCCGCGAGTCCTACCGCCGAGCTGCGCAGCGCTCCTATACCGATCTCACCCCGGCCAGCCGTTACAACATCGACTATGCGCTTTCCGGCACGGAAGGACTGGACGATCTGGTCCGACGCCTCCGGCGGGCGATGGCCGGCATCGGGGTGGCGGTCGAGTCCGCGCGCGGGGAGGTCCATCCGGGACAGTTCGAGATCGTGTTCCGGTATGCCGATGCGATGCAGGCCTGCGACAACCACACCCTCTACAAGACCGCCGCCAAGAAAATCGCCGCGGCGGGCGGGCAGGCCCTGACCTTCATGGCGAAGTACGACGAGGGCGAGGGGAACTCCTGCCATGTTCATCTGTCCCTGCGCGAGACGGACGGGGCGTGTGTGTTCGCGCCGTCCCCCGAAGGTGAGGGGGCGCTCGTCCGGCACCCCGGCTTGGCCCCACCGGGCATCGCACCCCCCGGTTTCCCACCCCCCGGCTCTCGCGACGACATCGCCGGGATGTCCGCGCTGATGTGCTCGTTCGTGGCCGGGCAGCTCGCCTGCATGGCCGATTTCGCGTTGCTGTACGCGCCCAACGTGAACTCGTACAAGCGCCTGGCGCCGGGCTCATTCGCTCCGACCGGAATCAGCTGGGGACGGGACAACCGGACCTGCGCCATACGGGTGGTCGGCGACGGGCCGGGACTGCGCGTCGAACATCGGGTGCCGGGCGGTGACGCGAATCCCTACCTCGCCGTCGCCGGGATGATCGCGGCCGGCCGTCACGGCATCGAGCACCGTCTCCCGCTCGAACCCGGACGGGTGGGCAACGCCTTCACCATGCCGGACGTGCCACGGCTGCCCGCGACCTTGCGGGAGGCGGTGGACCGATGGCGGGCCAGTGCGGTGGCCCGGGCCGCCTTCGGTGATCGGGTCGTCGCCCATCTGGCCCATGCGGCCGAAGTCGAGCTCGCCGGCTACGAGCGGACCGTCACCGACTGGGAGCGCCGGCGCGGCTTTGAACGGTTCTGACCCCGACCTGCTCCGGGACGGAGTATTCGCGTAGTCCGAACCGCCGATACAAAGTCCGCAACGGGCCAGGGGCCCACCAGTTGTAGTCGCCGGCCACCCGCATGAAGGCGGGGACCAGCACCCCGCGGATGAGGGTGGCGTCGAGCACGATCGCGAGCGCGGTGGCGATCCCGAACATCTGGATGAACCGGACCGATGAGGTACCGAACGCGACGAAGGTGACGGCGAGCAGCGCGGCGGCGGTGCTGACGATCCGCCCGACCCGGGCGAGCCCGGCGGCGACCGCCTCGGTGTTGGGCGCGCCGGCGTCGTGCGCCTCCTTGATCCGGGAGAGCAGGAAGACCTCGTAGTCCATCGAGAGCCCGAAGGCGATACAGAAGAGCAGGACCGGCATGGAGGTGTCCAGCGGGCCTGGGGTGAAGTCGAGGAACCCGGACAGGTGGCCGTCACTGAAGATCCACACTGAGGCGCCGAACACGGCGCACATCGCCAGCCCGTTGAGCACGATGGCCTTCACCGGTAGCAGCACGCTGCCGGTGAACAGGAACAGCAGTACGAAGGTCGCCAGCGCGATCAACCCGAGGGTGACCGGGAGACGGTCGGCGATCGTGGTCTTGCCGTCTACCAGGACGGCGGATGCGCCACCGATAAGCACGCTGGTCCCCACGGGCGCCGGCACCGCACGCGCGGCCCGGACGAGGGCCTGCGCATGGTCCGACGCATAGTCCACCGCGGGCACGACCTGGAGGGAATCCGCTCCGGCGATCGCGAACCGGCGGCTGGCCGGACCGGGCGGTACGACCCGGCGCCCGTCGATGTGGGACCCGAGGGCGCTGTCGACCCGGGCCACGTCCGGCAGTTCGGACAGCGCAGTCGCGTAGGATGCGAGCGCGGACCGGTCGATCATGCCCGGCCCGGTGGCTTGGACAACGACGTCGAGCGCGCCGCCGATGTCGGCGGCGAACGCGCCCCGCAGGGCGTCACCGACGATCCGGCTGTCCGCCGAGCCCGGCTTCAGCACCCGGTCGTCCGGGGTGCCGAAGTTCACGTGCAGAAAGGGCGCCCCGAGGACGAGCAGAACCGCGATCACCGGCAGGCCGGTGAGCACGGGGTGGCGCATCACGGTGCCGGCGACCTGACGCCAGAACGGCGAGTCGGCCGCCTCCCGCACCACGACCGGCGCCGACCCGACCGGCGCCGGCCCGACCGCGCCCGCGGGCCCGATCGCCTCGCCGCCCCGGGCACGACCGGCGCGGCGACGGCGCACGAGCCCGAGCAGACCGCCGATCCCCCAGGCGTTGACCCGCTCGCCGAGCACCATCAGCAGCGCTGGCAGGGCCACGACGGCGGCCAGCATCGCGACGAGGGTCACCGAGATCCCGGCGTAGCTCATCGACTTCAGGAAGAACGGCGGGAAGACGAGCATCACGGCCAATGCCACGATCACCGTCGCCCCACTGAACAGGATCGTCCGGCCGGCCGAGCGGACCGTCCGCTCCACCGCGGTGGCGCGGTCCCGACCCGCCGCCAGTTCCTCCCACCATCAGCAACGAGTAGTCGATGCCCAGCCCCAGGCCAAGGGCCGTCGCCAGGTTCACCGCGAAGATCGACACGTCGGTAAGCTCACCGATCACCGAAAGCGCGGCGAAGCCACCCAGCATGCCGAGCAGCCCGATACCCAGCGGCAGCAGGGCGGCGACCACGCCCGCGAACGCGATGACCAGCAACGCCAACGTGATGGGAATGGCGAACGACTCGGCGGCGGCGAGGTCGGCCGAGACGTGTCCGCTGATGTCCTCCCCGACCGTCGCGGCCCCACCCGGTCGGACCGTCACCGCCCCCGGCGCGTCCGCCCACGACCCATAATGATCAACGATATCGGCGGCCTGGTCATCGTCCTGGACACTGGCGACGACGAGCGCCTGCCGACCGTCCCGCGAGCGCAGCGCCGGACCGCCCCCCGTCCAGTAGGACACGACGTCCCTCGCCCCGGCCTGGGCTGCGAGATCGGCCGCAACCTCCCTCCCCGCGGCGACGACCGCCGCGTCGTCGACATCGCCCGCCCGGGCGGTCACCAACAGGAGGAGGTTCGGGCGGCCGTGGAAGCGGGCGTCCAGGACGTCCTCGGCCCGGGAGGAGTCCGACGCTGGATCGTCGACCCCCCCGTCTGGAGTTTGCTGAAGGCACCACCCGCGAGCCCACCGGCGCCGAGCAGCACGAGGAGCGTGAGGACGAGGACCAGACGCGGGCGGCGCGTCACGAGCGCCACGAGCGCCACGAGCGCCACGAGCGCCACGAGCGCCACGAGCGCCACGAGCGCCACGAGCGCCACGAGCGCCACGAGCGCCACGAGCGCCACGAGCGCCACGAGCGCCACGAGCGGAGTAAACACGGAACCCTCTGAAGAGCAGGCGATGCTGAAGAGAACAGTGTTCGCAATCGCTGTTCGTGTCAAGACACATCCGTTCACAAAGTTGACAGCGTTCTCGTCGAGACCCACCATGACCGTGGTGAGCAGTCCGGTTCCCCGTCGCGAACGACTGCGGCAGGCCACTCTCGACGAGATCAAACAGACCGCGCGCGCCCAGCTGGCCGAGCACGGCCCGGCTGCGCTCTCCCTACGGGGGGTCGCCCGGGTGATGGGCATGGCCCCATCGGCCCTGTACCGCTACGTGGACAGCCGGGAGATCCTGCTGGCCGAACTGGTCGCGGACGGGTTCGCCTCGCTGGCGGAGGCCCTGGAGGCGGCCTTCGACGCGGCCGATCCGCATGACCACCTACGATGCTGGCTCCAGGTCGCCCGCGCGCAGCGCCGCTGGGCCCTGGACCACCCGACGGAATACGGACTGATCTTCGGCCCCGGCATTCCCTGCGCCACGTCGACCAACGACCGGATGATCACGCAACTGCACCGCGCGGTCGCGGTGCTGTTCCGCTGCATGAGCGAGTCGACCGGGGCCGGCATGATCGACACCGCCGCGGTGGACGCCCAGCTCACCCCGCCGATGCGCGCCAGCCTGCAAGCGTGGGGACGCGACCACGACGTCGCGATCGACGCCGCCGGACTCGCCGTGTGCCTGGCCGTCTGGACCCAGTTGCACGGCTTCATCTCCTTGGAGATGTTCGGGCACCTCCCCTCCGCCCTTGACGACATCGACGAACTGTTCGACCGGCAGATGGCGGACGCGATCATCCGCGTGTGGCGAGGCGGGTACAACCTCGCCACGCTGATGCCCGTCCCGCCAGCCGACCGACCGGTCGCGAAGTGACCACCCGGTGCCGGCCACCCGGTGCCGGCCAGTCGGTCCGGTGATTGACGGTCCGGTGATTGACGGTCGGCCGGTCTGCCGGT
>NZ_CDXDOS010000067.1:4131-4790 GCF_978021245.1 Frankia sp. CoBUL1 | reverse complement strand
CGGTCAGGCCGAGGTCCGCATTCGCCGCCCCAGTGCGTCGAGCGCGACCCGACGGGTACTCTTGATCTCCGGCAACCGCGCCTGATAAGCCGGTGCCGTGGCCAACGGCTGGTAGAAGCCGAGCCGCGGAACGAAGTCGGTGTCGTCGTAGCCCGGCGGCCGGTGCAACGCATACGTACGACCCGGGAAAAGCAGGTCGTAGTTGTCGGCGATCTGCCAGATGGCGACGTGCGGGTCGACCCGCCGACGCTGAAAGTACGCCTCCAGGACATCGATTGTGAAACTAATCTCATGGAACTGTTTGACCAGGCTGTGGTAGTGCTGGCCGACCTGATACTTGATCGGTAGTTCGACCTGGAGACTATCGGAGTAGTCGAGCAGATCGAGAGCCAGAACCTTCAGTGACGTCTCGACGCCGTACCCCCGCGAGAACGCCAGCGCCGCGAAGACGTCCGCGTCGACGACGAACTCCCCGATCAGCGGCTGGATTGTCCGAGTGATGGACGGCACATACCTGGCGAGCTGTTTCGACAACAGCGACCGCAGCATCTCGGTGGTTCGCCCCCCGGGCTGCCCGTCGCCAGTCACTCTACGCGAACTTCCGTTGACGAAAAGCGGGGCGTTATCGGCAGTCGCGGCGGCAGCCAGGACACCCACTG
>NZ_CDXDOS010000067.1:0-3494 GCF_978021245.1 Frankia sp. CoBUL1 | reverse complement strand
TATATGGATCATAGCTTTCCAGATCGGCGTCGTGGAAGATGAGCCGACTCCCGAACGCAAGATAGGCGAGACTACGCATCGCACCCGCCTTGCCGCCGGTCGTGGTGGCCTCTCGGCCCGCGTGACGCTGCAGGACCGACTCCCCACGCACGACCCAGCTGGCGCCCGCGCCGGTCGCGATGCGCATCAGGCCATGTTCGTCCCCGTCCGACGACGGGTCGACAACCACGCCGATCTCGTCCAGCACGCTACGCTCCTGCATCCAGCGTTGCCGGTTGAGTGCGATGATGTCGCCGAGAGTTCGAGCCGCCTCCGGGCCACGGGCCGGGATGAGCAGACTCAGAGTGATGCCCTTGGCGAGTTTGTCGACCTCGATTGAGTCGAGGTCGAGGCTGGTGGGTTCGAGCGTTCGCACGGATGCCCCTCTCTCGTGACCTTTCTTCGGTACGGACAGCCCGTACCGGTGATGACGTCCAGATGGGGATCTGGTGCGGCATTGCCGGCGGTATCAGACGGGCTGGGTAGGGAATCCCCCGGCCACCCCGGACCGCATGATTGCGTACCTCCGTTCACAACGCCTCATCCGCCCGAGTCGTAGCCGGTACCTCCCCGCGTGTTCCGGTTCACCGCTTCCGCCTCTCGACCACCCGGGAACGATCGGTCCGCCACATGCAGGTGCTGGAGCGTCAAAGTATCGGTCTTACGACCGTGTCCGTCACTCCCCATCTTTCCCGAGGGGGAACAACCACCGCTTCTGGGACAAGGAGCGAACACTCGGCGCCGCACCAGCACGGCGCATGACCCCGCCGTGCCACGAAGAGTACCCGACCAAGCACCCGGAACGGTTACTCCAGGACCGATCCGAAAGAACTACCCCCACACGGCCCGCCGATGCCACCGGATGGGCAGAATCGCTCACGGCGTCCTGCTCTCTTTCGATCATGGCCATGGAAGGAAGACCGGCGCGCGGCCGGACCATCCCGAGGACGGACGATCGGGCGGCGCTCGCCGACCTGCCCGCCGCCGTGGCCGCGCTCACCATCGCGTACGCCGGGACACCACGGCGGATACGGCATCCGGGGCTGGGTGCTGTCTACTCGAACCAACCCTCTCACCGACGTCATGCCCACCGACGTCATGGCCCGGTCTGGCGGAGCCGACCGCGACCCGGTCCCGTCCCGCGGCCTTGGCGGCGTACAGCGCGCGATCCGCGGCTGCGACGAGCGCGAAGGTGTCGTCCGCGTGATCGGGGAGGGCCGTCGCTCCGACCGAGACCGTCACAGCGATCAGCAGCGACTCCTCGCCGGTGTCTCCCCGGACACCGGCACCCGACCGGGCCTGGCCGCGCGCCCTCGCCGGCTCCGCAGACCCCGCAGCCCCGGACTCCCCCGTGCGGGCCGGCGGATCCGGAACTCGCGGCGCGGGCAGGACGATCCGGACGGGTTCTCGTCCGACGCCGCGGCGCAGACGTTCGGCGATATCGGCGAGGGCGTCTCCCCGGACATTCAGCGTGAGCAGCGCGAACTCCTCACCCCCGTAACGGGCGACGACGTCACCGGGACGGGTCACGACCAGCAGTCGCCGAGCCACCTCCGTCAACACCTGATCACCAGCCGGATGGCCGAATCGGTCGTTCACCGACTTGAAGTGGTCGACGTCAACGAGGATCAGCCCCATTCCGGATCCGGTGCGTCGTACCCGACCGGCCGCCAACCTCATCTCGGTCTCCAGATAGCGGCGGGTACGCAGGCCGGTCAGCCCGTCCGTGATCGCCAGACGCCGCTGGTCGGCCTCCAGGCCCGCCATCCGAACGATGATCAGAATCATCATGATCGCACTTACGGCCACGACGACCAGCAGATCCCGTAGATCACCACGGATCACCTGCACGGCCAGCACGGTCGGAGCCACCAGCCCGGCACTCGACAGTGCCACCAGGCGCCGGCCGCTGCGCGCCTGGTGGCGCGGGGACGCCGGCCGCGTGAGGTCGACCATGGTCGGATGCAACCCGGCGGCGCCGAGGGCGAGGTTGCCTGTCAACCAGATCGCGTCGAGGTAGTTGCCGACCTCGAAGGTCCCGTTCGTCTGCTGCACGACGTAGATGGTGTCGGCGGTCAGGTTGGCGAGCAGATTGCCCGCCAACAGGAAGAAGGCGGGTGGGCGGCTCCCGTGCCCCAGCACGAGACGGATGGCCACCCCCAGCAGCGCCAGATCCATCGCCGGATAGGCCACCGAGGTGACGCCGACGAACAGATCCTGGTCCGCACGCACCTGCGGCGCGATCAGGTAGAGCCAGGACAACAGAACCGCCGCGAGCAGGAACATCGATCCGTCGAGCAGGTCGGCGATGTCCCGTTCCTGGGTCCGTCGCCGGGTCAGCAGAACGAGACCGACGACGAACAGCGGATAGTGGCCCAGATATAACACATCCGGCAAGGCCGGATACTCTGTGATGTCAAGCATATAGTGAAAGATGTAGAAGGCACCATCGCCTATGGCGTACATCACCTGGCTGATTCCGATCAGCAGCCAGGGACGTCGGTCGGCCAACTCCTGGCGTCGCAGGCCGAGGAACACGGCCCCCGCGGCCGAGGCGCTGAGGCAGAGGTAGATGACCAGCCGGACGGCACGTGGGCCGCCGGTCGTGGGAAGCTGGCCGTAGACGAGGATGGCGATCAGACCGAGACAGAGATAGACAAGCCAGACGTGGCTACGCCAAGCGCGCCGCCACGATGGAGCCGGCATCACCCCTCGGTTCGCGACGCGGGATCCGTGCGGGACAGCGGACGTGGCAGCGGTGCCGGGGTCCACCGGGAGGTCCGGGCCGGTGCGTCGTCCAGCTGAACGTGATGCCGTCGATGGGCGTTCGTTGTCGGGTTGACCGAGGGAATCGAACCTGTCGACCGTGCAGGACCGGCTGGCGGTGAACAGCCGCCCCGGAGGGACCGGGCCATGAGCAGCCTCTCAGTGTGGACGTACGGGTGGTACGCGTACCGGCCACGTACGCCTGTGGTGCCTTGCGGCATTCCGTTGCCGCTCACGGCACCTACAGCGCCACTGAGCCCACCCGTCTGGTTTCGACGGGTCGGACGCCGCGACCTACCGAAACCGTATCGAATGGTTGCTCTTCGTACAGGAACGTTTGAAGCCCGATGGGCACATTTGTCCGATCATTTGTCCGATCATTGTGCGGGATCCGCCCCGTCCGGACGGATCTCGACTGGTGCGGTCACGAAGGGCGAGCTTCGCCCGGACCACTACGAGCCGATGATCGGCAAGTCAGGCCGACGACCGCCGTCGCGGACGTTTCCGCGACGCGGGTCAGGGGTGGGCGACGAAGTTGAAGTGCGCCCCCGACGCGAAGGTCGTCCGGAACATGGGCAACGTGTAAGGACCGTCGCCGTCCAGATCGAAGATGCGCAGTCCGAGATCATTGTCGACGAGCGTGTACATCTCGTCGGGTGTCCATTCACGGGTGTGCCGGGGTATCCCGC
>NZ_CDXDOS010000066.1:0-15766 GCF_978021245.1 Frankia sp. CoBUL1 | reverse complement strand
CGCGGAAAGGCTCATTGTCAGCTTTTGGTCATGATCTGGAATCCGCATCCCCTTCCCATGGTCCGCGCGGGACGGCCGTGGCTCATGGGCCATGATGTCGGCATGCTTCCTCGGCGAGACCGATCCCGACGGCCGGTTCTTCACCCGGCGCAGGCAGGCATGTGGATACGCAGAGTAGCGATCGTCACTGCTTTCGTCGGGGAGCCGGTCCCGCATGACTGAGGGGGTGAACGGTCATACCGTCCAGGTTGTCCCGGCCGTTGATCCCGGTGGATCGGTCGATCCGCTCGGTTCCGCGGCTCGGGTGGACATCGGGGTGGCGATCGGCATCCCCGAGCCGTACCGCACAGAGCTTCAGGACTGGCGGGAGCGACTCGGCGACCCGAACGCAGCCCTCATCGTCCCGCACGTCACCCTGCTGGGTCCGACCTCCGTCGGGTTCGTGGAGCTGCCCATGATCGAGCGCCACCTCGCGCAGGCGGCGCGGACGAACTCCCCGTTCACCATCCGCCTGCGGGGATCCGGCACGTTCCGGCCGTTGTCTCCGGTCGTGTTCGTCGCCCTCGCCATGGGTATTCTCCGGTGCGAGAAACTGGCGGCGGTGGTACGGTCCGGTCCTCTCGACCGGCCGCTCAGCTTTGCCTACCATCCGCACGTCACCGTCGCGCACGATCTTGCCGAGGACGCGTTAGATCGCGCCTTTGATGCGCTCGCCGAATATCAGGCGCAGTTCGAGGTCAACGGGTTCGGGATGTACGAAAGAGGCGCCGACCTGCGCTGGCGGCAACTACGCTTCTTCCCGTTCGGTCGCCCTGAGCGTGGGCCGGAACCGGTGGGCGGCGGGAGGCGACGCGCCACACTCGGATCTCGGGAGTGAGCGCACGCCGTCGGGGGACAGTAACGAATGTGACGGGACCTCGTCAGGCGGTACGGGCCGGTGTCGGGACGGTTTCCGGTACCGCTGTGGCGGTACGCCGGAAACGTCCGTTTCTCGATCACCTCGTCCGGGCATATTCCCGCTACACAGCCGATGGCGGTGATCGTCTCGCGGCGTCGGCGACCTACTTCGCGTTCCTTTCATTCTTCCCGCTGATCGCGCTGGCCTTCGCGGTCACCGGCTTCGTCGTAGACGCGTACCCCGATGTGCAGGAGAGCCTGACCCGGCAGATCAACGACTATCTTCCGGGCTTGGCGGACAAGCTCGACGTCGCCTCGATTGGCAACGCCAAGGTCGGTGTGGGCATTATCGGTCTTGCCGGCCTCCTGCTCGCCGGACTCGCGTGGATCGGCGCGCTGCGGGACGCCATCCGTCTCGTATGGCACCAGGACATCGATGTCGGTAACATCATCACCCGGCGGCTGCGGGATGTCACGGTGCTCGCGGGACTGGGACTGACTCTGTTGGCCTCACTCGTCGTGACCAGCCTCTCGACCTCGGCCACCGGGTCATTCCTGAGCTGGATCGGATTGTCCGGCAGCACCGCCGCGGCCTGGGTGACCGGCCTACTGGCCCTGCTCATCGCCCTCGCGATCGACACCGCGGTTTTCCTCTATCTGTTCTGGCGGCTGCCGCAGCAGACCGACCGGGTGCGGACGGTCCGGGGTGCGGTGCTCGGCGCCGTCGGAGTCGAGATCCTCAAGATCGTCGGCACCTGGCTGGTCGGGCAGACCATGAGCAATCCGGTGTACGGTACGTTCGCGGTGATCGTCGGGTTGCTCATCTGGATCAACATTGTCATGCGATGGACGCTGTTCGTCGCTGCCTGGACCGTGACGGCGCCCTACAACTCCGACGTCTTCCCCTCCGGTTCGGCAGCCCGGCATACCGTCGCCGAGGCGGCCGACCACGCGGCGGCGGGGAGCGCGGGCGCGGCAGGCGCGGGATCCACGGGGCCGGAGTCCTACCGGTCGAGCGGCTCGCCGAACCCGGAGGCCTCCCGCCGCCTGGTGCCCGGCTCCCAGAACGGCTCGACGCCGCTCGAGTCTGCTTCATCCGACCCGTCGTCGGCGAAGCCATCCTCGGCCGGACCGGTGCGGGTGGCGTCGGAGAGCAACCCGCGTGGCACGGTGCCCCTCCCCGCCCGGGTACGGGCACTTCTGCGCCGCCGCATACCCTCGGGGACATCCAGCAGATCGGACTGATCAGGTCCGGCCGCCGGCCGCAGCGTTACGGACACGTGTCCGTAACGCGGTGCGGGTGGCCGGCCCGACGGGCGCTCGACGTCCCGGAGGCCCGCCGCCGCGTGCCGCCGCCGGTGCTGGTGTCGGCGTACCCGGGCGGCCCGATGGGTGAGTGCGGTGAGCAGGCATGCTACGACGGTGCCGCCGATCGCGATCCAGGTTATCGGGCCGATGCCGCTGCCAGGATCGCCCGCGCGGGCGACTCCGTGCCGCGAGGAGGAAGAGGAGCGCGAGGAGGAAGAGGAGGATGTTGCCGCGCCGGCGGTCGGCGCGACCCCTGGACCCGCCGGGCTGATGGAGGGCCGGTCTCCCGCGGGCCCGCTCGACGCCGCCGCCGTCGCCCCGGGGTTCGCGAGATACCCGACCGGGGTGACCGTGTTGGCGTGTGCGAAGCCCCAGTCGAGCAGCGCGCGTGCGTCCTTGCCGTAGGCGGGAGCCGTCCGCAGCAGGGCGACGATGAGGGTGTGGCCGCCGCGGGTGGCCGCGCCGACGAACGTCGCGCCGGCCGCGATGGTGTAGCCGTTCTTCACCCCGATAGTCCCCTCGTAGGAACGCAGCAGGGCGTTGTGGTTCTGGATCTCGAAGCGGGTGCCCCCCCGGCCGGCGAGCGAGGCGCGCGGGATCGTCAGGTAGCCGCGCACCGTCGGGTTGTCCAACGCCGCCCGACCGAGCACGGCTAGGTCGTGCACACTGGTGACCTGGCCGGGACTGTCCAGTCCGGTCGGGTCACCGGCGACGGTGTCCGTTGCGCCGAGTGACCTGGCTAGAGCGTTCATCCGCTGCAGCACGGCGGGAGTTCCCCCGCTCGCCTGGACCAGGGCCATGGTCGCGTCGTTTCCGCTGGAGATCAGCATGGCGGTCGCCAGGTCACGGACGGTGTATCCGACCCCCGGCACGAGACCGACCTTCGTGCCGTCCACCCGAGGGGCGTTCTCGTCGACCGTCACGACCCGGTCCGGCGGCAGGCCGGGCAGCACGGTCAGCGCGGTCAGGATTTTCATCGTGCTGGCCGGGAGATCCTGGGCGTGTGGGCGGTAGGCGGCGAGGATGGCGCCGCTTCCCGCGTCCGCGACGAGCCACTCGGCTGCCGTGAGACCGGCCGGGGGAGCGGAGTCGGAAGCGGCGGTGGGTGCCGGTGCGGCGAGCGGGACGGTGGGCGGGACCGCGGGTGGAGCGCTGGCCGCAGCCGGCGGCCCGAGGCCGGCCGCGGGGGACGCGGCGGTACCCAGGCCGCTCGTGGGACCGGGAGTGGGTGCGGGGCCGGCCGCGGTCGCCGGAACGATCTTCAGGAACGGGGTGAGGACTGCGCCGAGGACCGCCACGGCCACCAGCGCCCGCCCGAGGCTTCCGCGGAGGCGACGCGGGTCATGCCGGGGCGGGCAGGGGACACGCACCTGTCGAACGCTACTGGGTTGACCCGTTCCGCAGAAGGGTGGTTACGACCCGTGTCGCGAGTGGACGTTTCCTGGGTAGGAATCCACTGGTTGCGGCTTTCCCATTGAATGCCAGGAGGAGCCCGTATGGGCAGAGAGACTATGGTGCCCGTGCGTTGTAACTCCTCTGTTCTTGAGGTGCGTCGTCGCGCTGGCCTCCCGGGTGGGGTCGTCGAGCGTGGTCTCCGGGGTGGGACCGGTGGCGATGGTCGGCGTCGTCTTCCTGTCGGGACCGCCGTTTTCGCGGTTCCCGGTGCGGGTGGCATACCCGGTGTCCGTGGAGCGAGGGGGGATGCCTGCCGTGCTCACACCCGTGGTGTTCCTGCGCTTGTGGTGCTTGGGCCGCCGGGGGCGTTCCGGATTCCCGATGTTCGGCTTGCCCGTGGGCGGGCAGGCCCTCGGTCTCGGGGTCGCTCGTTTCCCGGGGGCCACCACCGGCCGTGGGCGCCGGCCCGCCGTGCCGTGACGGCGATCGTGCGGCGGTCGGCTCCCGTTCATCCGACGCCGTCTGGGGCGGAACGTGAACCGCGTCCCGCACCAGACTCTCGATGTCGCCGCGAAGAGATTCGAGTTGGCCGGCCAGCTCGCCGCGCATGTACTGCCGGGTCGCCGCATCGCTCTGGGCAAGCCGGAGCGCGGCGATCTCACGCGCGAGAAACTCGGTGTCTTCCCGCATACGTACAGCGACCGCCCGATCCTCGGCCAGCGAGGCACGGTCACGGTCGTCCTGTCGGTTCTGGGCGAGCAGGATCAACGGCGCCGCGTAGGCGGCCTGAGTCGAGAAGGCCAGGTTCAGCAGGATGAAAGGGTAGGGATCCCACCGCAGCAGCGGTAGCGCGATGTTCAAGGCTATCCAGACGATCACGATACAGGTCTGAATGGCGAGGTAGCGCCCGGTTCCCAGGAACCGGGCGATGGCCTCCGCGAAGCGACTGACCGATTCCCGGTCCATGCCCCGGGGGATCAGTGTGACCCGGCCGGAGGCGGGCAGGTCGAGACGCTCGGTGCAGGCACCACGACGTCCCGCGGTCCGCGATGTTGAGATGCTCATGGAAGGTCCCCCTCCGCGCGCCCCAGCCACTGCCGGACAGCTGCGAGCGCGCATTCCTCGAGCAGGCCGCGGGCGGCATCGCCACGGCGACCTCTGGTCGATACGACTTCGATCGACCGCACCTGCTTGTGCACTGCTCGCGGCCCACGCGACTGCCGACCCGGACGGATCAGGGAAGCCCGGCCGGGACAGGATGGCTCCGTGCTACCGGCACGAACCGGTCGGGCCGGGAGAGCGGCGACCATCGTCTCCGAGGCGGAGACGCCGTCGCCGACGGCACGGCCGCACCGGACAGGAGGGCCGTGCGTCCGAACAGGCCGGACTTCCGAACAGTGCCCCGGGCGTCGTCTACCCGGGTTCCGTGGACGCGGGCCGGGCGCGACGGTGCGCGCTCATCGGCCCGGGATTCAGTGCTGGCTGACGTCCACGAGCAGGAAGCGGCCTTTACTGGAGCACCCGCCAGGACTCACAGCGGCCACCTCCTCGTGTTGGTTCTCCGTAGAGGATTTTTCGGGGGCTTGTCAAGGATAACCGCCGGAGCTGTTCCCTAACCCACCGGGGCACCCGTGATACCGGTCGCGGTGACGTCACCCGAAGCGGGGACTGTCAGCGGGCGGCGGGGGCCGGGCGGGATACAGCGGCAGCAGCATCGGAACGAAGACCTTGACGGTCGGATCGTCGGTGACGGGTTTCGGCCCGCCCAGGACGAGGAATCCGTGGCGGGCGTAGAGGCGCCGCGCCGGACGGTTCCCGGGGACCACCCAGAGCTTCACCGCCTCCGCGCCCGCCTGGCGGGCCCAGTCGATCGCGGTGGCCAGGAGGGTGTCGGCGGCTCCGGTGCCCCGCGCCTCGGGAGCGACCCACATGGCGCCGAGTTCCCGTAACCAGGGACGGCCCACCGGGGTGAAGCCCTGCACCATCCCGGCGGCCTCGCCAGCCACGGCGACGATGGCCACCAGATCGGCGGACGAGTCGGCCCCGGCGCGGGCGCGGGCGTCCCACTCCTCGGCGGGCAGCGCGCTCGCCTCGGCCAGGGTCTGCCAGAACGCCGAAGGAGCATCGGCGAGCGCGGCAAGACGCAGCCTTCGCAACAGCATTCCCTCGTCTGGTCCGATCCGGCGCCACCGGATGTCGTCGGCCCCCAGCACCGCTTCCTCCCTCCCGCCGTCTTGCCTGTCTTGCCCGCCGACCTTGCCCGCCGACCTTGCCCTCCTCGCGGATCCCTTGCGCATCCTCCGTGTCAGTGCCGCCCGTGACCAGACCGTCGGCCGGGAGAGGTCGGTGTTGTGCGGGACAGGCCGGTGTTGCGCGTAATCGGTCCGGCCTTTACCGCAAAGTGCTCCCGGGCAGCGAGGGAAGCGCGGATACTGATCAAAGCGGCGGGACGGCGGAGGAGTCGCGCGAGATGATCTATCGTGGGTAGGCCCGTCTCGTTGATCGTGCGGCATGACGGGCCTTCGTGGTCGGCCTGGTCCCCGCAGTGCCCGGGGCTGGCGATGGCCCAGCCGTCCGCCGCGGAGCTGCGGGCCGCGTTGCCCGACGTCTTCGCGTGGTACTTCGGTGAGGCCACCGAGATCGATGCGCAGATCCACGTCGAGCGGAGGCTGTGCGGTGGCGTCGCCGTCCGGATCGCCCAGGATGCGCAACTGTGGGAACGTCAGCTGGTCGCCGACCGGCTGGGCGAGGCCTTGGCCGCCGGGGACCAGGCTGCGCGGCTGCGTGCGGCCCCGGGCAACGCGGCCGGCGAGGTGATCTATGTCTGCGCGCTGCAGTCGGACCGCGTCTCCTGGCTGACGGGCCAGCTGGAGGATGAGAACGACGCGGTCGTGGCCACCCTCCCGGTGGCCGAGACGATGCTGTGGACCATGCGGTTCGGAGCGGCCCGCAGCGGGGCCGGGGAATCGGTCCAGCCGCCCGCCTACCGTCCCGACACGACGTTCAGCGAGGTGATGCAGACCTTCGCCGGGCCGCTCCAGCACCTGCGGGCGTGAGCCGCGGGACGTCGAAGGCCATGGTCGTCGGATCGTGGTTCTTCGTCGGCCGGCCCCTCCGGGCCGGGTTGTCCGATCGACCTCGCAGCGCGACTGTCCGTGCCGTGGTCGCGATTCCCGCTGGGTGTGTCTTGCTTTACCAACTATGACGGAGCACGGAAGGGCCGTAGAGTCCGGTCCGGGCGAGGATGCCGCCGAAGTCGGTGTCGGCTGAGATCAGAATCCTTCGCTCGTCTCGCGCGAAGCCGAGGACGGTGGTGTCGTCGGCCGCGCCGAGTCTGACGTCTCGAACATGGAGAACGTCGTGCCCAGCCTCGCGCAGGCCGGTCGCGAGAGTGTTCGACAGGTTGTTGTCGAGCAGGAAGCGCACGTTGGTCAGGCTGGGACGATCAGCGGAAGCTGCTGCTCGCGGACGGCTTCGGCGGCGAAGCGGAGTGCCTCGCGGATGTCGTCCATGTCAAGGTCCGGCAGTTCGGTGATGACCTCGGTGGCGGACGTGCCGTCCGCGATCATTCCGACGACCGTTGCTACCGGGATGCGCAACCCACGGATGCAGGGGACCCCGCCCATCTGTGCCGGGTTCACTGTGATGCGGGTGAAGTGCACGGGCCACCTCCTCTCGCGCTTCAGCATACGGTGATCATGGTGGTCTTGAGGTGGTGGCCATGAGACAGGTCACGAGATCGCGGCAGCGTGGTGCTCGTGGGTTGTGTTCAGCTACACGCTGTGTGACGGGTCTCGGTCGGCTCGTCCGCGTGGCGCGGGTGCGAAGCTGGAGGGGTGACCCTCTCAAAGCGTGCGTCCTGGTTCTTGATCGTGGTGGGTGTGTGGACGTGGGCGATCTGGCCGAATTTGTAGAGCATTCATTTATGACCTAGGTATTCCAGCGAGTCGGGGGTGGCCTCGTGCCTCTCGTGTGTACTCGGGCCGTTGGAGATGGCTTCTGCTCGTATGGTCGACAGGGGACTGGTTGATCATGTCGAGGAGGTGGCGGTGAGCGCTTCGCCAGGTGTGGCAGGGACGGCTAGGCTGATCTCCATGGAGCGAGCGGCGCGGCTGACGGCTGTCGTCACGCACGAGGGTGACTGGTATGTGGCGCGGGCTTTGGAGGTCGAGGTGACCAGCCAGGGAGCCAGCGTCGAGGAGTCGCTGGCGAATCTTCGCGAGGCGCTGGAGCTGTACTTCGAGGACCAGCCGTTCCCCGTGACCGCCGCGGACGGTCCCATCGTCGCTCCGCTGGACATCCGCCTGTCGGCGTGACACCCGCGCTGCCTCGGATCTCCGGGGCGAAGGTGGTGAAGGCTCTGGGGCGTGCCGGCTTCGAGGAGGTCGCTACTCGTGGCTCGCACTGCAAGCTGCGGCACAAGGAGAGCGCTCGGGTTGTGATCGTGCCGCTCCACCGGGAGCTGGCGACGGGCACTCTCGCCTCTGTTCTGCGCCAGGCGCGCATCGAGGCGGAGGAGCTTAGGATGTTGCTCACCTGAGCCCGACGGGATCCCGGGTGCGAAGCTGGAGGGGTGACCCTCTCAAAGCGTGCGTCCTGGTTCTTGATCGCAGTCGGCGTCTGGACGTGGGCCATCTGGCCAAATTTCCTGCGGAACGTGTGGAAGGATGATCGTTCCTGGGACGACGGCCCGACTGGCTTCTTCACGGTCCACCTGGTCCTGACTGTCGCTTCCCTCGCCATCGGCTCCGTCGTCGGCTGGCTGGGCATCCGCGGCGCACGCGCCGTCCGCCATGGCGATACCGGTGATGATGCCTCATCCAGGCGGCTGATCAATTCGGGTCGTTGACATGCCGAAAGCGGCGGTAGTCTTCGAAACCGCTCCGTGTCATGATCGGCTCTACGCCGTGTGATTCTCCTGGCGTTGGGAAACAGGGGCCGACCTGCGCGGGTGCTTCGCGTTGATCGTCGTGTGTGGTCGCACCGAGTCCCAATTGGGTGATTGAGCGCGTGGGCCCACTCCGGGGCGCGGAGCGGCGCATCCCGGAAAATCCGGGACACGCCCGACCAGTCCGGCGCCAGGGGTTCCCGCGCGACGCGGTGTCAGCCGACCTGCTCGGTGGGCCGCATGAGCAGTTCGTTGATCGCGACCCGCCGCGGCCGGGTGACGATGTAGGCGACGGCGTCCGCGATGTCCTCGGACTGCATCGGCTCGATGTCGGCGATGCGGCGCATGACGATATTCCGGATCTCCTCGCGGATATGGGACCTCAGCTCGGTCTCGACGGAGCCCGGTTCGACCACCGAGACGCGCACGTGCCGGGCGGTGACCTCTTGGCGCAGCGACTCGGTGAACGCGTTCACCCCGAACTTGGTGAGGTTGTAGATGCCGGCGCCCATGGTGGCGTGCCGTCCCGCCACCGAGCTGATGTTCACCAGGTCCGCGACCTGGCGGGGGCCGCCGTCCGCGGCAGTGAGCAGATGCGGCAGCGCCGCATGGGTGACGTACAGCAGGCCCTGCAGGTTCAGGGCCACCATCCGGTCCCACTCCTCGGTCGGCGCGTCGAGGATCGGCCCGGGCAGCATGATACCGGCGTTGTTGACGACGGTATCGAGCCGGCCGAGCTCCGCCACGGTGCGCTTCACCGCGTCGGCGGCCTGGGCCTGGTCGGTGATGTCCAGCGGGAGGGGGAGGGCGGTGCCGCCGGCGCCGGTGATGTCGGCGGCGAGGCGCTCGAGCCGGTCGCCGCGCCGCGCGACCAGCGCCATCGCGGCGCCGTGCCGGGCCAGCTCGCGGGCGGTCGCCTCACCGATGCCGCTGCTCGCACCGGTCACCAGGGCAACGGTGCCGTCCAGCCGTTCGCTCATGTGTACGCACTCCTGAGTCGTGGGCGAGTCGCCGGGTCAGTCAGCGTGGTCAGGCGCCCTACCTGGAGCGGCTGGAAGGGGGTGCCGCGGCTGGCCGCACGAACCGGTGGAACCCGGCGACAGGCACTGTCCGGTCATGCCGGGCGAAGCCTACCGTGATCGGGTATCTGCCGAGCCGTCACGGTGACTCCGTCCCGCTGTGACCTGGGACGATCCGATCTTGTCGGTGGCATCGGGTAGACACCTCTCATGGCAGCAGACGAGACGACCTCCGCGCTTCCGGGGGCTTCCGGCCCGGCGTCGCCGGTCGCGCATGCCCCGGATCGGGCGGAGGCCTGGCCGGGCCCGATGTTCCCGGCGGGCCCGATGTTCCCGGCGGGCCTGGCGGACCCGGGGCCCGGTGGGCTGCGGGAGCGCGCGGAGGAGCTGCTGCGGGCGCTTGCCGGGCCGGCCGCGGCGCTGCGCGAGGACCAGTGGCAGGCCATCGACGCGCTCGTGACCCACCGGCGCCGGGTGCTGCTCGTCCAGCGCACCGGTTGGGGCAAGTCGGCGGTGTACTTCCTCGCCACGGCACTGCTCCGCGGCGCAGCGGGACGCGCTGCTCCGACGGTGATCGTCTCCCCGTTGCTCGCGCTCATCCGCAACCAGGCGGCGGCCGCGGCGAGGCTGGGCATCCGCGCCGGCGAGATTCACTCCGGCAACGTGACCGAGTGGGACGAGGTCTACGCGGCGTTGCGGTCGGGCGAGCTCGACGTGCTGCTCGTCGGGCCGGAGCGGCTGAACAATCCGACCTTCCGGGACGACTACCTGCCCGAGCTCGCCGCCACCACCGGGTTGCTCGTCATCGACGAGGCGCACTGCATCTCCGACTGGGGGCACGACTTCCGGCCCGACTACCGGCGGCTGCGCACCCTCGTCGCCGGGCTGCGTCCGCGGGTCCCGGTGCTGGCCACGACGGCCACCGCCAACACCCGCGTGGTCGAGGACGTCAGTGAGCAGCTCGGAACCTCCGCTCCCGCCGGCCCGGCGTCCGCCGGGACGTTGGTGCTACGCGGGAGTCTCGATCGGGAGAGCCTGCGGCTCGCGGTCGTGTCGCTGCCGCAGGCCGAGCACCGGTTCGGCTGGCTCGCCGACCATCTCGGCGAGCTGCCCGGATCGGGGATCGTCTACACGCTGACGAAGGCGGCGGCGGAGGAGCTGACCATCTTTCTGCGCGGTCAGGGTCATGCCGTCGCCACCTATCACGGTGGCATCGAGGCGGCCGAGCGCATCGTCGCCGAGGAGGATCTGCTCGCGAACCGGGTCAAGGCGCTGATCGCCACCAGCGCGCTCGGAATGGGCTTCGACAAGCCGGACCTCGGCTTCGTCGTCCACCTCGGAGCTCCGTCGTCGCCGATCTCCTACTACCAGCAGATCGGCCGGGCCGGCCGGGCGCTCGACACGGCCGAGGTCGTGCTCCTCCCGGCGGCTGAGGACCGGGACATCTGGCGCTACTTCGCGGACACCTCTTTTCCGCCGGAGCACGTCGTCCGCCGGGTGCTCGGAGTGCTCGCGGGCGCCGATCGGCCGCTGTCGACCCAGGCGTTGCTCGCGTCCGTCGACCTCGGTCCCAGCCGACTCGACCAGATGCTGAAGGTCCTCGACACCGACGGGACGGTCCGGCGAGTCAGGGGCGGCTGGGTGAGTACCGGTGAGCCCTGGTCGTACGACGAGGAGCGTTACCGGCGTGTCGCCGCGGCGCGGTCTCGGGAGCAGCAGGCGATGCTCGACTACATCGTGACGACCGGCTGCCGGATGGAGTTCCTGCGCCGGCAGCTCGACGATCCCCACGCGGCGGCCTGCCGGCGGTGTGACCGGTGCACCGGTCGGTCGTGGTCGTCCGCGGTCTCGGAGTCCTCGCGGACGCGGGCCCGGGATGAGCTGCACCGGGCGGGCGTCCCGGTCGAACCGCGGCGGATGTGGCCGACTGGGATGGGCCGGCTCGGGGTCGACCTGGCCGGGCGTATCCCGGCGTCGGCCGCTGCCGAGCCCGGGCGGGCGCTTGCCCGACTCAGCGATGTGGGCTGGGGCAACCGGCTGCGCCCGATGTTCACGTCTGCCACCCTCGCTGTGCCCGGCTCCGCTATGCCCGGCGCCCTCGACGGCCCGCTTCCCGGTGATCTCGTCGAGGCGGTGGTCGCAACGCTCGCCGGTTGGGGATGGCAGCGGCGGCCGGTGGCCGTCGTGTCGATCGCGTCCCGCAGCCGGCCCCGGCTCATCGCGAGCCTCGCCGAGCGCATTTCCACCATCGGACGCCTGCCGCTGCTGGGGCAGCTCGACCGGGTCGCCGGCGGGCCGCACACCGGGCAGGTGCACAACAGCGCGCACCGGCTCGCCGGCCTGTGGGATGCGTTCACGGTCTCCCCGGCCCTTGCCGCCGCCCTGGGCGAGCTCGGCGGCCCGGTGCTGCTCGTCGATGATCGGATCGTCACCGGCTGGACGATGACGGTCGCCGCTCGCCTGCTCCGGCAGGCCGGAGCGCCGTCGGTGCTGCCGTTCGCGCTCGCGGTGGACACCGCATGACCGGCCGGGAGGAAGGCTCAGACGCGGCGGAACAACAGCGCCCGCTTGACTTCCTGGATGGCCTTGGTCACCTGGATGCCGCGTGGACAGGCGTCGGTGCAGTTGAAGGTGGTCCGGCAACGCCAGACCCCCTCGCGTTCGTTGAGGATCTCCAGGCGCTCGTCGGTACCGGAGTCACGGCTGTCGAAGATGAACCGGTGGGCCGCGACGATCGCCTGCGGGCCGAAGTAGTCGCCGTCGGTCCAGAACACCGGGCACGCGGTGGTGCACGCCGCGCACATGATGCACTTGGTCGTGTCGTCGAAGCGGGCCCGGTCCTCGGTGGACTGCAGTCGCTCGCGGGTCGGCTCGTGGTCGTCCGTGATCAGGTAGGGCTTCACTGCCCGGAACGCGTCGAAGAACGGTTCCATGTCGACGATGAGGTCCTTCTCCACCGGCAGACCTTTGATCGGTTCGATGGTGATCTCCGAGCCGAGGTCCTTCACCAGCACCTTGCAGGCGAGGCGGTTGGCGCCGTTGACCCGCATCGCATCCGAGCCGCACACCCCGTGCGCGCAGGACCGGCGGAAGGCGAGCGTCCCGTCGAGGTTCCACTTGACCCACATGATTGCGTCGAGCAGCCGGTCGCTCGGATCGAACGGCACCTGGTAGCTCTCCCAGTGCGCCTCGTCGACCGTCTCCGGGTCGTAGCGACGGATCTTGAGGGTGACTGTCATCAGTACTTGCGCTCCATCGGCTGGTAGCGGGTCATGACAACCGGCTTGTAGTCCAGGCGGATCTCCGCCTCCGGCGAGGCGGCCACCAGCGGCCCCGACCGGTAGGCCATCGTGTGGCGCATGAAGTTGACGTCGTCCCGGTTCGGGTAGTCCTCACGGAAGTGGCCGCCGCGGGACTCGTTGCGGGCCAGCGCCCCGACGACCAGGACCTCGGCGAGGTCCAGCAGGAAGCCGAGCTCCACCGCTTCGAGTAGTTCGGTGTTGTAGCGACGCCCCCGGTCGGACACGCCCACCCGCTGGTAACGCGTCTTGAGGCCGGAGATGTCGCTCAGTGCCTGCTTGAGCGTCGCCTCCGTCCGGTACACCGAGGCCTTGACGTCCATCGACTCCTGTAGTTCGCGCCGGATCGCGGCCGCGTTCTCGGTTCCGGCGCCCGCGCGCAGGCGCCCGAGCAGGTCCTCGACGAACGACGCCGGGTTCTCCGGGAGGTCGACGTGCTGTGCGTTCGCGTTCGCGTTCGCGTACGCGGCGGCGGCGATGCCAGCCCGCCGGCCGAATACGTTGATGTCGAGCAGCGAGTTGGTGCCCAGCCGGTTCGCGCCATGCACGGACACGCACGCCACCTCGCCGGCCGCGTACAGACCGGGCACGACCGTGTCGTTGTCCGCGAGCACCTGCGCGTCCACGTTGGTCGGGATGCCGCCCATCGCGTAGTGCGCCGTCGGCTGGATCGGGATCGGGTCGTTGTACGGTTCGATGCCGAGATAGGTCCGAGCGAACTCGGTGATGTCGGGCAGCTTTGCGTCGAGGTGCTCCGGCGGCAGGTGGGTGAGGTCAAGGTAGACGTGGTCGGCGTCCGGGCCGCAGCCGCGGCCGGCACGGATCTCGGTGTAGATGGCGCGAGCCACCATGTCGCGTGGCGCAAGGTCCTTGATGGTCGGGGCGTAGCGCTCCATGAAGCGTTCGCCGTCCTTGTTGCGTAGGATTCCGCCCTCGCCGCGGGCACCCTCGGTGAGGAGAATCCCCATCTTCCAGATGCCGGTCGGATGAAACTGGAAGAACTCCATGTCCTCCAGCGGGATGCCCCGCCGGAACGCCAGACCCATTCCGTCACCGGTCAGCGTGTGCGCGTTGGAGGTGACCTTGAAGACCTTGCCGAAACCGCCGGTGGCGAACACCACCGACTTGGCCTGGAAGATGTGGATCTCTCCGGTCTTCAGCTCGTAGGCGACCACCCCGGCCGCCGCGCCCTTCTGTAGTAGCAGGTCGAGGACGTAGAACTCGTTGAAGAACTCGATGTCGTGCTTGACGCACTGCTGGTACAGTGTCTGCAGGATCATGTGCCCGGTGCGGTCCGCCGCGTAGCAGGAGCGGCGCACCGGGGCCTTGCCGTGGTCGCGGGTATGGCCGCCGAACCGGCGCTGGTCGATGCGACCCTCGGGCGTCCGGTTGAACGGCAGCCCCATCTTCTCCAGGTCGAGGACAGCGTCGATGGCCTCCTTCGCCATGATTTCCGCGGCATCCTGGTCGACCAGGTAGTCACCGCCCTTGATCGTGTCGAAGGTGTGCCACTCCCAGTTGTCCTCCTCGACGTTGGCCAGGGCGGCACACATGCCGCCCTGCGCCGCGCCGGTGTGCGAGCGGGTGGGATAGAGCTTGGTGAGCACGGCGGTCCGGCAGCGGGTGCCCGCCTCGATGGCGGCACGCATGCCGGCTCCACCCGCACCGACGATGACTGCGTCGTACCTGTGGACCTGCACGCCTACCTCCATCCGTCCGATGCTGGGGTCACGGGATCACCGGCGCGTTCAGATGTCGGGATCGAAGGTGAAGATGACGAGGGTGCCGAGGGCGACGACCAGGAACGCCGAGGTATAGAGCAGCGTCTTCAGCCAGAACCGGGTCTGGGGCCGCCCGGCGTAGTCGTTGATGATCGTGCGCAGGCCGTTGGTGCCGTGCAGCTCCGCCAGGAGCAGCATCACCAGGTCCCAGGTGCGCCAGAACGGTGACGCCCAGCGGCCGGCGACGAACCCGAAGTTCACCCGCTGCACCCCGTCGTCGAGGATGTTCATGATGAACAGGTGACCGAGTACCAGAAAGAACAACAGCAGGCCGCTGACCCGCATGAATACCCAGGCGTAGAGCTCGAAGTTGGTGCGCGCCTTGGCGCTGCCCGGCTTCCCCCGTCGGCGGGAGAGCCCGGGGGTGCGGGGCGCGACGAGCTCCGGCGCGCGCGGGCCCGCCGGGCCACCGGGGGGAGCGGTCGTCATCAGGTCGTGCTCCCGAACAACGTCTCGAAGGTGTGCAGCAGCATTCGGGAGGCGGCGGCAACCAGCAGCACGACGAAGATGACGAGCTCGACGTACAGCATCTGCTTCTGGTATCTCGGGCCGGACTCCCAGAAGTCGATCAACATGATCCGGATGCCGTTGAGGGCGTGGTACAGCACCGCCGCGACCAGGCCGACCTCGAGCAGGTTGACGATCGGGCTCTTGTAGACCTCGATCACCTCGTTGTACGACGTGGGGGAGACCCGGACGAGAGCGGTGTCGAGCACGTGGGCGAAGAGGAAGAAGAAGACCAGGACACCGGTGATCCGGTGGGCCACCCAGGACCACATACCCTCTCGACCGCGGTACAGCGTGCCCGCTGGTGCCTTCGGCAATGAAAGCTCCTCCGGATCGGCCCAGCCGATGGGCCGGAAAGGTCATGTCTGGGGGCGCTCTGGCGACCCGACACATCGTCGAGACGATGGCGCATCTCACCCAGATGCTAGTGCCGGGCCTGGTGGAGGGCATGTTCGGGCCGGGCGCGTCCGGGTGAACTCGGCCACAGGCGGCACTGGGACGCCCCCCGGTTCCGGTGCCGGCCCGCTCCCCGAGCCATCCCTCGACCGGGTCGTCAGGGAACGAAGGTGGTGGTTCCGGTCGGCGCCGGCCTCTCCAGGGGGCACAACGCCGCCCGTCGTTTCGACGACGGCACCGGCGCCGACCGGCTCGGCGAGGGGGTGACCCTGGGGG
>NZ_CDXDOS010000065.1:6269-16582 GCF_978021245.1 Frankia sp. CoBUL1 | reverse complement strand
GCGCTCGGGCTGTCGTTCTCCCTGGAGGGCTTCGCGTTCTTCACCGAGGCGATCTTTGTCGGGATGTACCTGTACGGCTGGAAGCGCCTGTCGCCGCGCGCGCACTGGCTCACGCTATGGCCGATCGCGATCTCCGGCACCCTGTCGACGTTGTTCATCATCACGGTGAACGCCTGGATGAACGTGCCACGAGGGATCACCGAGGTGAACGGCAAGGTCGTCGCCGCCGAGCCGTTCGCGCCCTTTCTGAGTCCGGGGACTCCGCCCCAGGTGGTCCACATGCTGCTGGCCGCGCTGATGTGCACCGGCGGGGCCGTCGCCAGCATTTACGCGGTCGGCATGCTGCGCGGTCGCCGCGACGCCTACCACCAGCGCGGGCTGCGGATCGGCCTGGCGGTGGTGCTGGTCTGTGCGCCGCTTCAGCTGATCGTGGGGGACTGGGCGGCCCGGATCGCCGGGGCCAACCAGCCGTTCAAGCTGGCCGCGATGGAAGGGCTCTACCACACCAGGTCGCACGCGCCGCTGACCCTCGGCGGGTTCTACGACGACAAGAGCAGCGAGGTCCGCTACGGGCTGGAGATCCCGGGTCTGCTCTCGCTGATGGAGGGATTCAGTACAGATCACGTGATCACCGGTCTGGACGCCGCGCCGCCGGACGAGCGCCCGAACGGTCTGCTGGTGCACGGGTCGTTCGCGACGATGGTCGGGTTCGGTTCCGCGCTGATCGGACTGTCCGCCCTGACTGGTGCCGCCGTCGTCCGCCGGCGCCGTCGCGGCGAGAAGACGCTACTGCCCACCGGGCGGCCGTGGCTGTTCGCCGCGACGGCCACGGGACCGGCGTCCGCGCTGTCGATGATGGCCGGCTGGGAGGTCACCGAGGGTGGTCGTCAACCGTGGATCGTGGGCGGTCACATGCGGGTCCACGACGCGGTGACGGGCGCCGACGGGGTCGCGCCGATGTTCGCTGGCTCCCTGGTCTTGTACCTGGGGCTCGCGGGTGCGCTGATCCTCATCCTGCGCCGGATGGCCACCGGCGGCCCGGCCGTCGCGGAGATCCGGTCCGGGCAGCCCGCTGCGGGCGTCCACCGCACGGCCGTCCACGGCGCGGGGCAGGCGAGCCCGGCCAGGCCCGGACGGACAACCGATTCTGATTCGCCATCCATCCCGAAGCCGCGACCCGAACCGGCGGCGGTTGAACCGGCGGCGGTTGAACCGGCGGCGGTTGAACCGGCGGTCGAACTGCCGGTCGAACCGCCGGTGTCCGGCAGGCGGCGCACCGGCGGCGGTCCCGAGGGATCCCGCGGTTCGGCGCACCCGGGTGAGACAACGGGAACGGGATCCGACGGCAGCACCGGTTTCGGCGGGCGGGGAGAAGACTGATGACCAGCGCTGACCTCCTTCTGATCATCATGGTGGTAGGGCTCACCGCCTACGCGCTGCTCGGTGGCGCGGACTTTGGTGGCGGGGTGTGGGACCTGCTGGCACGCGGCCGGCACGCTGGCGACCAGCGGAAACTGATCTCGGCGTCACTCGGCCCGGTGTGGGAGGCCAACCATGTCTGGCTGATCTTCATCGTGGTGGCGATGTTCAGCGGGTTTCCCGAGGCCTACGGGGTGATCGGCTCCTCTCTGGAGGTGCCGCTGTCCGTGGCCCTCGTCGGCATCGTGCTGCGTGGCGCCGCGTACGTGTACCGGTCCTACGGGGCGGGTGGGGCCGGTCCCGACCACTGGTGGGGGCACGTCTTCGCGGTCTCCTCGACGATCGCCCCGTTCGCGCTCGGGGTGGCCGGTGCGGCTCTGGCCAGCGGTGATCTGTCGACCGACGACCCGTTCGCGCCGGTGCGCAGCCCGTTCGGGCTCGTCTGCGGGGCCTTCGCGGTCGCCGCGACGGCCTTCCTCGCCGCCGTCTACCTCTGCCGGGACGCCGCCTCTTCCCCGGCCACCGCGCACCTGGTGGCCGACTTCCGCCGGCGGGCCATCGGCGGCGCCGTGCTCTGCGGTGCACTCGCCGCGATCCTGCTGCCCCTGCTGTGGGCGGACGCCCCGCAGGTCGCCGGCCGGTTCAGGGACCGCTCGCTTCCCCTGGTAGCCCTGTCCACCCTCGGCGGGATCGGCGCCCTCGTCGCGCTCTGGCGCGAGCAGTTCGGTGCCGCCCGCATCGCGGCCGGTCTCGCCGTCGGCGCGATGCTCTGGGGCTGGGCGGTGGCCCAGTACCCGGACCTGGTGGTCGGGCAGGCCACGGTGGACACGGCCGCGGCGCCGACGACGAACATCCGGGCCATGCTGTTCGCCATCGTCGGCGGTCTGGTGGTGCTTGTGCCGTCCCTGATGATGCTGTTCCGGCTGTTCTCCCGGCCGGAACCGGCGGAGTGATCGGGCCGGCGCAGTGATCGGGCCGGTGCAGTGATCGGGCCGGCCCGCCGCGGCGGTGGGCTACGGTCATCGCGTGACCTCTGCCCCCGCTCAGGCGCCGGTCATCGCGGGTGAGTCGCTCACCCGCCGGCAGCTCGTCGTCGAGGTCTGGCTCGTGCTCGGGGTCTCCTTCGCTACCTCGGCGCTGTTCGCGGTCATCCGCTACGTCGGGGTGCTGACCCGGCCGGGCCCCGTCCGTTCCCAGGTGGCCCGGCTGAACACCTCGGCGGCGCCGGGACGGCCCTGGCTCGACCTCGCGCTCCAACTCGCCGACCTGGTCACCGGGCTGGTGCCGGCGCTGCTCGCCGTATACCTGCTGACGAGGCACGGAGGCGGACCGCGGGCGATCGGCCTGGACGGTCGGCACACCGGTCGCGACGCCGGCCGGGGAGCGGCGATCGCGGCCGGGGTCGGCGGGCTTGGCCTGGGCCTCTACCTGCTGGCGTGGCACAGCGGGGCGAACCTCACCGTCGCGCCCTCGGGCCTGCCGGACGTGTGGTGGCGCGTACCGGTCCTGGTCCTCAGCGCGGCGCAGAACGGCCTCGCCGAGGAGGTCATCGTCGCCGGGTACCTGCTGGTGCGGCTGCGTGAACTTGGTGTCGCGGCCAACCGGGCGCTGGCGGCCAGCGCCCTGCTCCGCGGTTCCTATCACCTCTACCAGGGGCTCGGTGGGTTCACCGGTAACCTCGCGATGGGCCTGCTGTTCGGCCGGCTGTTCCAGCGGACCGGCCGGGTGCTGCCGCTCGTCATCGCCCACGCACTCATCGACACCGTCGCGTTCGTCGGATACGTAGCGTTGGTCGGAAAGATCTCCTGGATTCCGGCGCCGCGCTAAGGTTACGGGTGGGGAAATAGACATCGTCTGATGGGCATACGATGCGTATCTCAACGGTGTATCGCGGAGGCGGTGGATCGTTCGAGGACGTCAACATCGGCGGGTTCGGGGCGCCGGAAGGCGTAGCCGTCGAGTGCCTGCCGCGGTACGGCTGGTCGGGGAGGACCGATGGTCAACGGAATCCGCGAGATCGAGCGCAAGTTCTCGGTCGAACCGACCTTTGTGCTCCCGAAGCTGGGGGAGGTTGCGGGCGTCGCCACCGCGCGCACCCGCAAGACCGTCAGTCTGGAGGCCGTCTACTACGACAGCGACGATCTCCGGCTGGCCCGTAACAATATCACGCTGCGGCGTCGGACCGGTGGGTCGGACGCCGGATGGCACCTCAAGCTGCCCGTTCGGGTGGGGGAGCGGGACGAGCTCCAGCTCCCGCTCGACGCGGGCGTGGGCGTGGGCGTGGGGGCGGAGGGCCCGCGGTACAGCCCTCCCGCGGAGTTCGTCGATCTGGTGTCGGTCCATCTGCGCGGTGCCGAGCCGCGGCCGGTCGCCAGGCTGCGGACACTGCGGACAGCGCGCCGACTGCGGGACACGGTCGGAGTCGACCTGGCCGAGGTCGTCGATGACCAGGTCTCCGCGCAGACCCTGGGGGAGAGGACGGCACTGAGCAGCTGGCGGGAGATCGAGGTCGAACTCGTCAACGGCGGGCCCGAGGTGCTCGACGAGGTCGCCGGTCTGCTCACGGCCGCGGGCGCCACCCCGGCGGCGGACTCCTCGAAGCTCGCGCGGGTCCTGGGTGGGGCGCTGGCCGCCGGCCCCGGGCCGGACGTCCCTGCGCCGCCGCGCAAGCCACGACGCGGGACGCCGGCGGGCGAGGTGGTACGGGCCTATCTGATCGAACAGGCACGTGCCCTGCTCGCGGCCGATCCGCGGGTGCGGCTCGACGAGCCCGAGGCGGTCCACAAGATGCGCGTCGCCTGCCGTCGGGCCCGCAGCACCCTGCGGACGTTCGCGCCGCTGTTCCCGCCCGAGAGAGCGCTCTTCCTGGACGGCGAGCTGCGGGACCTCGCCGGCGCGCTCTCCGGCGCCCGCGACGCCGAGGTCCAGGCCGCCTATTTCGAGACCCGCCTGGCGGAGCTGCCCACCGAGCTGGTCGCGGGGCCCGTGCGCAAGACGGTCACCGCGCACCTCGGCACCGGCACGGCCAACGGCCGGGCGGAGGCGTTGGCCATGTTGCGCAGTGACCGGTACTTCGCGCTCGTCTCCAACCTGCTCACCCTGCTGCGGGGCCCGCTCACCCCCGCGGCGGCCCGTCCGGCCGGCAAGGCCCTCCCCGATCTGCTGCTCGGCGCCGACCGGAAGCTGGCGAAGAAGGTCCGCGCCGCGGCTGCCCTGAAGGTCGGCTCGGAACGGGACGAAATGCTGCATTCCGCCCGCAAGCAGGCCAAGCGGTTACGGTACGCGGCGGAGGCCGTCGCGCCGCTGTACGGGAATGACGCGGCGCGGCTGGTAGAGCAGGCTCAGATCGCGCAGGAGCTGCTCGGAACCCATCAGGACGCCACCATCGCGCGCAGGTTGCTGGAGGACTGGGGGACGGCAGCGCAGGCCCAGGGCGCCCCCACCGCGTTTACTCTGGGTGTCCTGCTGGGCTTGGAGGAGTGCCGGGCACGCATGGCGGAACGAGACTTCTTCGATGCGTGGCCCGCGATCTCGGCGGCCCGGCACCGTCGCTGGATCCGCTGACCTGGGGCCGTGCCGGGTGGGCTCTGCCGTGGTCTGACCGATTACCTCCTCCGCGTCACCCATTCGTGCGCCACATCCGGGCCATCGGGCGCACTACCATCCGCCACGGGTCGGCGCGCTCGGGAAATCCCTGTCAGCTCGACGGATTGCGGGACGGGACGGGTGGAGCCGCTGGCGGCCGGACCTGCTGCGTTGTTCTGTGACCGGGGTATGAAGTGGACTTCCTTGCCCGGAGGACTCCCGCGAAGGCCTCCGTCCGTGTAGCGTCGTCCCTGGCCGGAGTTCGGCGGTTCGCGTCTCAACCGAGGCGCGGCGGAACAACGTCAGGGGCTCTTGCAGCTTCCTGACGTTCGGCCCGGGGCCCGCGCGGTGCGGGTCCTGACTGCACCAGCAGGGAGAACGGCACGTGGCTCAGGGCACGGTGAAGTGGTTCAACTCGGAGAAGGGCTTCGGCTTCATCTCCGTGGACGGCGGCGGTTCCGACGTCTTCGTTCATTACAGCGCGATTCAGATGGACGGTTACAAGGCACTTGAGGAGGGCCAGCGGGTCGAGTTCCAGGTGACCCAGGGTCAGAAGGGTCCGCAGGCCGACGCCGTCCGCGTCGTCTGAGCCACGAGAGACTTCAACGGTCAGCCCGCCCAAGGGTCCTCCTGGGGCGGGCTGACCGCTTCTCGACTTCTCGATCAGTTCGATATCCGACAGTTCGGTGGAAGGTATGTTTTTTCCGGCTGATCTCGATCGTTTTCTCGGGCCGGAAAGCGCGGGGCGTTCATCGGTTCCCGGATGGCGTGGTTCGCGGCCAAAAGCTTAACACCTGATTAAAGGCACAGCCAATCCTGCACGAGAAGTTCGGCGATCTGCAGGGTGTTCAACGCGGCGCCCTTGCGCAGGTTGTCCCCGCAGAGGAACAGCGCGACCTCGTGCGGGTCGTCCGGCGACTGCCGGATTCGGCCGACCCAGGTCGGGTCCGTTCCGACGACGTCGGCCGGGGTCGGGAACTCGCCGGCTGACGGATCGTCGACGACGGCGACGCCGGGAGCGTTCAGCAGCACCGTGCGCGCCTCGTCCGCCGTCACCGGCCGGGTGAAGCGGGCGTGCACCGCGACCGCGTGCGTGGTGATGACCGGCACCCGCACACAGGTAGCCGACACCCGCAGATCCGGGATACCCAGGATCTTGCGGGACTCGTTGCGGACCTTGAACTCTTCCGAGGACCAGCCGCCGTCCTTCAGTGAACCGGCCCAGGGCACGACGTTGAGCGCCAGCGGCGCCGGGAAGGGGCCGAGGCCATCCTCACCGATGGCCTTACGCACGTCACCGGCGGTCCGCCCCAGCTCGCGGGTGCCACCGACGACGGTGAGCTGGTCGTATAGGGCGTCGATGCCGGCCTGCCCGGCGCCGCTCGCGGCCTGGTAGGAGGCCGCGAACATCGACTCCAGCCCGAACGCCCGGTGCAGAGCGCCGACCGCGACGATCATCGACAGGGTGGTGCAGTTCGGGTTCGCGATGATGCCCCGCGGCCGCGCGGGGATCTGGTCGGCGTTCACCTCCGGCACGACCAGCGGCACGTCGGCGTCCATCCGGAACGCGCCGGAGTTGTCGACCGCGACCGCGCCGTGGGCCGCCGCTACCGGTGCCCACCGGGCGGAGACCTCGTCGGGAACGTCGAACACGGCCACGTCCACGCCGTCGAAGACCTCCGGTGCCAGGGCCTGGACGACGACGTCCGCGTCGCGCACCCGTACCGTCCGTCCCGCGGATCGGGCCGAGGCGATCGGCCGGATCTCTCCCCAGATGCCGGGGCGTTCGTCGAGCAGCGACAGCATCACCGTGCCGACCGCGCCGGTCGCCCCCACCACTGCGAGCGTCGGTCGCCGGCCCGCCTCGTTGCTCGTCACGATCCATCCTCCTGATTCGCCACCGTGCCGCCGCGGCGTGTCCAGCTGCCGCGGTGTGCCGCCGTCTCGAGGACCCACGACGTCGCCAACGTCATCGTCCGGTTCCCGCGTACACGATCGCCCCGCCGTTCGGGTCACCCAGGTCGAAGGCGCCGTGCACGGCCCGCACGGCGAGCGGGAGGTCGGTGTCGCGCACCACCACTGAGATGCGAATCTCAGAGGTGGAGATGATCTCGACGTTGACCCCCGCGTCGGCGAGGGAGCCGAAGAACCGGGCGGACACCCCCGGATGCGACTTCATCCCCGCGCCGATCAGCGACAGCTTGCCGATGTGGTCGTCGTAGAGGGTGCGCTCGAAGCCGATCTCGCTTTGGACCTTCGTGAGCGCGGTGAGCGCGGTACGTCCATCCGTCTTGGGCAGGGTGAACGAGATGTCCGTCCGCCCCGACCCGGCGACCGAGCCGACCTGAACGATCATGTCCAGGTTGACGTCGGTGTCCGCCACGGCCCGGAACACCGCCGCCGCCACCCCGGGCTTGTCCGGGCATCCGACGACCGTCACCTTCGCCTCGCTGAGGTCGTGCGCGATCCCACGGATGATGGCCTGTTCCACGAGCTGTTCCTCCGGAATCTCGGTGACCCACGTGCCCGGCTTCGCCGAGAAGGACGATCGGACATGCACGGGGACGCTGTAACGGCGGGCGTACTCGACGCACCTCAGCATGAGGACCTTCGCGCCGCACGCCGCCATTTCCAGCATCTCCTCATAAGAGATCGTGTCGATGCGGCGGGCGTCGGGGACGATGCGCGGGTCGGCGGTGAACACGCCGTCTACATCGGTGTAGATCTCGCAGGCGTCCGCTCCCAGCGCGGCAGCGAGCGCCACCGCGGTCGTGTCCGAGCCGCCTCGACCGAGCGTGGTGATGTCCTTTGTATCCTGGCTCACACCCTGGAAGCCCGCGACGATCGCGATCGCGCCGGAGTCCAGGGCGGCGCGGATCCGCCCGGGGGTAACGTCGATGATCCGCGCCTTGCCGTGCACCGAGTCGGTGATGACTCCGGCCTGGGAGCCGGTGAACGAGCGGGCTTCGGCGCCGAGGGTGGTGATCGCCATGGCCAGCAGCGCCATCGAGATTCGCTCACCGGCGGTGAGCAGCATGTCGAGCTCCCGGGCGGGCGGAAGCGGCGAGACCTGTTCGGCCAGATCGAGAAGTTCGTCGGTGGTGTCACCCATCGCGCTGACCACCACGACGACGTCGTTGCCGGCCCGCCGGTTCTCCACGATTCGCTCAGCGACTCGTTTGATGCGGTCCGCGTCGGCAACGGAGGACCCACCGAACTTCGCGACCAAGAGCGCCATGGCAGCCAGGTTACCGAGCGCGGCCGCTGACCGAGCGCGGCCGCCCGTCGCCCTTGCTCGGTGGCCTTGCCCGGATCTGGTCCGGTGTCCCTTTTCCACCGCCGGGACGATGTCGCCCCGGCGACGGGGTGCTGGGCGTATTCCTTCTGGTGTGCCAGGGTGATGACATCCGCACGACCGGCTCACCCGTATGACCGACTCACCCGTACGACCGGCTCACCCGTATGACCGACTGCGACGCACGCGGTCCACGCGATGGTCCCCGACGCCGAGGACCAGCTCAGGAAGGACGATCCTCAATGGCAGTCAGCCTTGCCAAGGGCGGCAACGTCAGCCTCACGAAGCAGGCCGCCGAGGCCGGCACCCCCCAGCTCACCGCGTTGAACGTCGGGCTCGGATGGGACGCCCGCACGACCACCGGGACCGATTTCGACCTGGACGCCTCTGCCATCGGCGTCCGGGCGGACGGCAAGGTCCTCAACGACGGCTACTTCGTCTTCTTCAACAACCTCGCGTCCCCCGAGGGGGCGATCACGCTCACCGGTGACAACCTGACCGGGCAGGGCGAGGGGGACGACGAGTCCGTTATCATCAACCTTGCACTGGTTCCAGTCGACATTGACCGGATTATCGTTCCGGTTTCCATCTACGACGCGGTGAACCGGAACCAGAACTTCGGCCAGGTGCGCAACGCCTACATCCGCGTGGTCGACCAGGGCGGAAACGAGCTGGTCCGCTACGATTTGTCCGAGGACTACTCCACCGAAACCGTCGTCATCTTCGGTGAGGTCTACCGCAACGGCGCCGACTGGAAGTTCCGCGCCGTCGGCCAGGGCCACAATGACCTCGGTGGTCTGGCTCGTGATCATGGCGTCAACATCTGAGCTACCCGAGCGGATGCGTGCCTGGCAATGCGTGCCTGGCAAGTAGTCGCTCCCGGGCCGATGAGCACCCGCCCGCTGCGCCCGGCCGAGCTGCCCGTGCCCCGGCCAGGGCCGGGCCAGGTTCGGGTCCACGTCGACGCCTGCGGAGTCTGCCGTACCGATCTGCACCTCGCCGAGGGTGATCTCCCGCCGCACCGACCGCGCACCGTGCCCGGACATGAGGTCGTCGGACGGGTCGACGCGGTTGGCGAGGGGGTGAGCGGCGTGCGCACCGGGGACCGGCTGGGCATCGCCTGGCTGGCCTCGACCGACGGGACCTGCGGGTACTGTCGGCGCGGAGCGGAGAACCTCTGCCCGGCCTCGACCTACACCGGATGGGATGTCGACGGCGGATACGCCGAGTACGCCTGCGTGCGCGCCGACTATGCCTACCGGCTGCCCGACGGCTACAGCGATGCGGAGCTTGCCCCGCTGCTGTGCGCCGGCATCGTCGGCTACCGGGCGCTGCGCCGGGCGGAGCTGCCGCCCGGCGGGAGGCTCGGCATCTACGGGTTCGGCGCGTCCGCCCATCTCGCAGCCCAGGTGGCGATCGCGCAGGGCGCCACCGTCCACGTGATGACGCGCTCGGCGCGGGCCCGCGAGCTTGCTCTGGGACTCGGCGCCGCCTCGGCGGGCGAGGCGTATGCTGCACCGCCCGAGCCGCTGGACGCGGCCGTGATCTTCGCCCCGGTGGGTGACCTGGTGCCGGTGGCGCTCGCCGCGCTCGACCGTGGCGGCACGCTGTCCATCGCGGGCATCCACCTCAGCGACATCCCGCCGCTCGTTTACTCCGACCATCTGTTCCAGGAACGGTCCGTACGCAGCACGACCGCCAACACTCGCGCCGACGGTGAGGAGTTCCTGGCGATCGCCGCCGAGCACCGGCTCGCGGTGACCGTGTCGCCCTACCCGCTGTCCGCGGCCGACCGGGCCCTCGCCGACCTCGCCGCCGACCGGGTCACCGGCGCGGCCGTGCTGCTGCCCTGACCGTTTTGCCTGTCCTGTCGGTGCCGGGCCTTCCTGCCGATGCCGGACCTTCCGGATCTGGTTCGTAGATCCGGAAGGGCCCGGGATCCGGAAGGGCCCGGAGGTTTGGCGACCTTGCCGGGGGATGCGCGCTGAACTTCCGCGTTCAGTCGCCGCGGGCC
>NZ_CDXDOS010000065.1:0-5853 GCF_978021245.1 Frankia sp. CoBUL1 | reverse complement strand
GCCCGCCCCGACATGTGAGCTGATGATCATGCTTCAGGGCCTCCTGGTGGCAGACGGACGGCAGAGCGTTCGCCGGGTACCCCCTACCCTGACGTCCCGATTGGAGGATGCGTACCGCGGGGTGATGGTGGGGCCCTCCGGCGGTCACCATCAGTGGTCGCCCGGTGGTCTCCGTGTTTGGGGGCGCGGGTACCACCGCTCCCGGGATCGGATCCGGGTGTCCGATGCTCGCGCGAAGGTGCGCGCGGACGCCGTCCCACCTTTCTCTGAATGCTCTTGCTGCCGCCCGTCTCGATGCGTTCGTCGATGCTCCGGCCGATTCCCACGCCGACGCGCGAGCCGACGAATTCGTCGAATGCCTGCGCAGATGCTCGGGCGAATGCGCATCATGGGTAGATCGGCGCGCCTCGTAGCATCTGGGCGCGTAGCGGAGCGACTCGGCGGCAATCCATGGATGAAGGGCTGCCGTAGCATGAAGGAGATAGCTCAGAGTGATCAATTTTGAGGCTTGGGTGGCGTGGGTGCGGGAAGCTAGCGGGATGTCCTCCGGTGAGGATGGCGGTTCGCCGGGCGATCCGGGGCACCGCGGCGGCGTGGGTCCGGGGCACCGCGGCGCCGGAGACCTGAGCGGTGTGGATGGATAGGCGCGTCCGCGATCTACGCATGTGCCACCTACCAGCCGTCTGCGACCTGGCCACGCCGGTGCCGTCGGGGGTGGTCGTCTCCGTCGCGTGGCGGCTGGAAGGGGCCGGGCGGATCATCGGCGGCATGGTGCCCCGCGGCCATCCGGGGGCTGGCCCGCAGGGTAAACGGGTCCTGCACGGTGAGGGGATCTGGGCGGCCGAGATGTATCCGCGGGACCGGAAGATCTCGGCGGAAGCCGACCTCGTCGAGCCGGGTTCGCCGGCCCGGCCGGTCCGGCTGGTGGTGCACGGCTCCGACCGGGACATCATCGGCTATCTGGATCAGCCTTGCCTGCCGGCCACCCGACTCGCCCGGCTCACGACCGGGCTGCGCCGGGACGCCCGTCAGGTCAGGGTCCGGGCGGCCGGGCGGGTCTGGTGGCTACGGGCGACGAACGTCTTCGGAGTACAGGTCGTCCGGGATCCCGAGGTACGGATCTACCGCACCAGAGGATTACACGCCGTGTTCAGCGCCGAGGCCGACCATCTTGACGTCAGCGTGGTCCTGCTGACCCTGGCCTCGATTCCCAGCTCGGCTTATGCCCCCATCCTGGGGTTCTAGCGGCTGCAGCGGCCCCGGCGGACCCGGTGGCGGACCGGTGGAGCCGGGGTGGCTTCGGGGTGGGACCGGGTGACAGCAGGCCGGGGTGTCAGGCGCTGACGACGCGGCGTCCCTCGAAGGCGCGTCCCAGGGTCACTTCGTCCGCCCATTCGAGGTCACCGCCCATGGGCAGGCCGCTGGCGAGGCGGGTGACCTTCAGGCCCATCGGAGCGATCTGCCGGGCCAGGTAGGATGCGGTGACCTCACCCTCGGTATTCGGATCGGTGGCGAGGATCAGTTCGGTCACCGTGCCGTCCGCCAGGCGGGCGACGAGTTCCCGGATGTGCAGGTCGTCGGGACCGACACCGCCGATGGGATTGATCGCGCCCCCGAGCACGTGGTATCGCCCCCGGAACTCGCGGGTGCGTTCGATCGCCACGACGTCCTTGGGCTCCTCGACCACACAGATCGAGCTCGGATCGCGGCGGGGATCGGAGCAGATCCGACACAGTTCCGACTGCGCCACGTTGAAGCAACTCCGACAGAACTGGACCTTCTCCTTGACCTCGGTCAGGGCGGTGGCCAGCCTGCGGACATCCACGGGGTCGGCGGCCAGCAGATGAAACGCGATCCGCTGGGCACTTTTGGGACCGATGCCGGGCAGCCGCCCGAGCTCGTCGATCAGATCCTGGACGATGCCCTCGTACACCGGTGCCGCCGGTTGTCAGCCGAGCCCGGGAAGGCCCGGGCCACCCGGAAGGGGGCCTCCGAGGCCGCCACCGGACAGCAGTCCACCGAGTCCACCGAGTCCGTCGGCGCCACCCGGACCTGCCGGGCCGCCCGCGCCGAGGCCACCGGTGATCGAGTCCATCCGGTCGGCGGCGAGCTTGTGGGCATTCGTGGTCGCGTCACGGACCGCCGCGAGGATCAGATCCGCGAGCGTCTCGGTGTCCTCGGGGTCGACCGCCTCGGGGCTGATCGTCAGATCGACCAGTTCCCCGCCGCCGTTGACGGTGGCGCGGACCAGGCCGCCGCCGGCCGTCCCGTCCACCCGGGCGGTGGCGAGGTCCTCCTGGGTGGCGAGGATCGCGGCCTGCATCTTCTGCGCCTGTTCGAAGAGCTGCCCCAGCGCCCCGCCCCCGACGGGGGCCCGACTCCCGGCGCGGTTCTGTGGGTTAGACATGTCGATGAGCCTACGTCTCCTTCAACCGGACGAGATCTGTTCCTTCAGCCGGACGAGATCAGCCGGACGAGATCTGTTCGATGATCGTGGCACCCAGTCCGCTCCGTAGCAGGGACACGGCGGCCTCCTCGCCCCCGCGGGCCCCGCCGGGACCGGACGGGACGGCCTCGTCGTCGAGGGACGGCTCGTCCTCGCGCCGCGGACCCGGCTCGTCCCCGGCGGGGGGTGCACTGGCAGCGGCGGCGACCCCGTTCGCCGGTCCGGGCCACGAGCCGTCCCGGCCCGTGGCGGACCAGGGCCTGCCGCCCTCGGGGCCGGGGGCCGGGCCGGTGGAACCGTGCCCGGCGCCGTGGGAGTCGCGGGGGTCGCCGTAGCCGTCCGGGCCGCGGCCGGGGTCTGTCGTGCCGCTTTCGGTTCCGTCGGTGGAGCCGCCGTAGCCGTTCCCGGTGTCGGGGGACAACCCCGCCGGTCCGCGCATCTGGCCGGGCATGGCTCGGGGGGATCCCGGCGAGACGGCGCGGTTCTCGGCGCCGACGGGCGGATCCAGCCGCGGGCCCCAGGAGGGGCCGGAGGATTGTCCTGCCGGGCCGGCGGGCCGTGCCGGTGCTGGTGCCGGTGAGCGGGATGCTCCCGCCTGGCCGGTGGGCCCGGGGGCTCCGCCCGAGCCGGCGAACCCCGAGGCCTTGGAGGGACCGGGCGGGCCGGAGTAGCCACCGCCGCCCGGACCGGGACCCGCTGCGGGCCGCCCGCTGCCGCGACCAGATCCGCCCGCGGGAGCGACGGTGACCCGCCAGGCCCCGCCGAGTCTCTCCGCCAGCACCGTACAGAACAGCTCGGCGTTGTTCCCCTGCCCGAACATCCGGCCCATCGTCGGGGTGGCGAAGGCCAGCACGACCTCGTCGCCTCGAACGTCGGCAACGGTCGCGTGATCCTTCAGGATCGCATGCGTCTTCCGGCTGTGGCGGCCGGCGAGCACGAGAAGCTCGTCCCACAGCATCCGCAGGCCGGCGGCGTCGATCCGCCCGGTCCCGGGCGTGCCGGCCGTGCCCGGAACACCTGCCGGGCCCGAGGGGCGATCACCCGGCGTGAACGCGGGACCCGGCGAACCAGGCTGGGGGCCGGCCGCCGGTCGAGACACCGGTCCGGTCCGAGCGGGTGCCCGGACTGCCAGCGGCATGGGCTCCGGGTCCGCGGCGGGCGGGTGGACCGGCGCGGGAGCCCGGCCGACCGGCAGCGGGGACGGGGGGCCCGGCTCCGGTTCTTCCCCGCCGAGCACGGCCCGCCGTTCCAGCCGCTCCAACCGGGTGAGCAGCGCGGCCGGGTCGGTCGACGCCGTGGGCAGCAACGCACGGGCCATGATCAGTTCCAGCATCAGCCGTGGGCTTGCCGTCCCCCGCATCTCGACCAGGCCGTTGTGCAGGACGTCCGCCGTCCGGGACAGCTCGGCGGGGCCCATCCGGGTGGTCTGCGCCCGCATCCGGTCGATCTGGTCGGGGGAGAAGGATTCCAGCAGGCCGCGGGCGTCCGCGTCCGGAACGGCAGCCATCACGATCAGGTCACGGAACCGGTCGAGGAGATCGGTCGCGAACCGGCGCGGGTCGTGACCGGCGGAGACGACCTTGTCGACCACGGTGAACAGGGCCGCGCCGTCGCGGTCGGCCAGCGCGTCGACGGTCTCGTCCAGCAGGACGCCGTCGGTCATGCCGAGCAGCGCCACCGCCCGGTCGTAGCGCAGGCCGTCGTCGTCCGCGCCGGCCAGCAGCTGGTCGAGAACGGACAGCGAGTCGCGAACCGATCCGGCGCCCGCCCGCACGATCAGCGGCAACACGGCCGGATCGACGACGACCCCCTCCCGGGCGCAGACCGACGCCAGATGTTCGCGCAGCACGCCCGGCGGAACCAGCCGGAAGGCATAGTGGTGCGTCCGGGACCGGATGGTCGGGATGACCTTGTCCGGTTCGGTGGTGGCGAAGACGAACTTGAGGTACGGCGGGGGCTCCTCGACGACCTTCAGCAGCGCGTTGAACGCCGCCGCGGTCACCATGTGCGCCTCGTCCACCACGAAGACCTTGAACCGGGCCGACGCAGGGGCGAAGAACGCCCGCTCGCGCAGGTCGCGGGCGTCGTCGACGAGACCGTGCGACGCAGCGTCGATCTCCGTGACGTCCATCGAGGCGCCCGTCCGGATGCCCACGCACTCGTCGCACACCCCGCAGGGTTCAGGGGTCGGGCCCTGGACGCAGTTCAGCGAGGCGGCGAGGATCCGGGCGGAGGAGGTCTTGCCGCAACCCCGGGGGCCGCTGAAGAGATAGGCGTGGTGCAGCCGACCGGTGCGCAGGGCCTTGCGCAGTGCACCGGTCACGTGCTCCTGGCCGACGACCTGAGCGAATGTCGCGGGACGGTACCGGTTGTACAACGCTGTGCTCACTGACCTGCTCCGCGTGCTCGACGAGACGATCGGCGAAACGAGAGGACCCCCCGCACACCCGCCAGAGCCCGCTTACCCTTGCTGCCTTCCGGCCCTGGGGGGGTTCACGAGGGTAACGCCGCACGAGGGGTCTGCTGTGCAGTCTAGCCCGTGATGGACGATCATGAATTCCGAGGTCTGCCGGGCGGCACGGCGGCAGGCCCGGCGCCCGGCCCCGCAACGATCAGATAGTCTCATCCACGGAGGATTCGCCTAGTGGCCTAGGGCGCACGCTTGGAAAGCGTGTTGGGGGCAACCCCTCGCGAGTTCGAATCTCGCATCCTCCGCAACGATCTTCGCGGCCTTCCCGCCTCGTACAGCCTTCTGACCAGGCTTAACGCGATGGGCCCCGATCTCTCTCGACGCCTCTCCCGTCTCGGTGAGGACATGGTGCGGACGCCGCGTCGTGCGAGGCCCTGCCGCCGCCACCGTCTCGGCCGCCTTCTGCCCGGCCGAACGCAGCAGATGCGTGTAGAGCGTCCCCGTGATCGCTGTCGAAGAGTGACCGAGGCGCTTGGACACCAGCGTGATGTCGACACCCTCGGCGATCTGGATCGAGGCCGAAGAGTGCCGCAGATCGTGCAGCCGCCGGCGGGAGAGCAGACCGTGGCCGAGCTCGGCGCCGACCTCGACGGCGACGGGCAACGGCTCGGCCAGGGTGAGTTCCGCGCGGGTCCCGCTCAACCGAACCGCGGACACCACGGCCACCTCGCCGACCGGCTCACGGTCGACATACAGAGTCCAGCGGCCGACCGGGTCCCGGTAGCGCACCCCGACAACAAGCTTGGTCGCCCCGGCCTTCTCCGCGGTCCGGATGTTGGTACACAGACCGGCCCGGCGGCCGATCTGCCACATCCGGCGGGTCACCCACTGAGGGTCGAGGTAGCGCCCGTCCGGGCGGGTGAACATCAGCTCCGACAGCTCCACCGGCTGCCCATGCTCGTCGGGCAGCGTGCCGTTCGACCAGCCGTAAGTGTTC
>NZ_CDXDOS010000064.1:0-16325 GCF_978021245.1 Frankia sp. CoBUL1 | reverse complement strand
CGCCACTGCCACTGCCCACCACCGCCGGGCAGCACCACCGCCGGGCAGCACGGTTCCTCCTACTTTCCCCCCGGCCGGAACGTCCCGCGGACCGGTGGCTGCGCCCGAAGGTGGGGTGTGATGCCTCGCCGGGTGTCACACGTGGCGCAGGGACCGGACGCCGCGGGGCAGGACTTCCCCGAACGACCCCGAACGACCCCGGACGGCTGGGGACAACCGGGGACGACCGCACCGAGCCCACGGGGTGGTTCCGCCCACAGCTTGTGGAAAACGTTGTGGACAGCCTGCGGTCGGAACGGTGGAGCGGCAGTGGACAGCCTGTGGATAACTCGGGGACGGCCTGTGGAGGGACAACGTGGTCCTTGTGGACGCAGATCGGGCCTGGGGATAACCACTGCGCGCATGCACAGATCCACCCACAAGATTTGCACCGGCCAACAACCCTCTGACCTGCAGAAACAGAGGTTATCCCCAGTGTCCACACCCCCTACTACTACGACCAACTAGATCTTTCTAAGAATGATCAAAAGCTCTTAGTACTAGGGGGTGTGGACAACGGCTCCAGCGCGGGTCCGAGCGCCCTACGTGCCGCGACTCGGCCCCGGGCAAGCACCCGGGGCGCGGCCGACCGCTCGTCAGCGCCTGCTGGCACTCTGAGATGCTGGTCGGTGTTCCCTGCGGGGTGACTCCGAACAACCGGAGGGAACGACAGGAGGCCTAACCATGAAGTTCCGGGTGGAACGGGACGAATTCACCGAAGCGGTCGCCTGGACCGCACGCACGTTGCCGAGCCGGCCGACCACCCAGTTGCAGGTGCTCTCGGGTCTGCTCCTCGACGCGACCGGACCGATACTCAAGATCGCCGCGTACGACTACGAGGTGGCCGCCCAGTGCACGGTGCACGCAACCGTGTCGGAGGAGGGGCGCGGGCTCGTCAACGGCAAACTGCTCGCGGAGATCACCCGGGCGCTGCCTGCGGCACCGGTCGATCTGGGCATCGACGGCACCCGCCTGGTGATCACTTGTGGCAATGCTCGGTTCGCGTTGCCGATGCTGCCGGTGGACGACTACCCCGCCCTTCCGGCCATGCCCCCGATCACGGGGCACATCGAGGGATCCGCGTTCGCCGCGGCGGTCTCACAGGTGGCGATCGCGGCCGGTCGTGACGACACGCTGCCGGTCCTCACCGGGGTCCGTATCGAGATCGAGGGGGACACTCTCACCCTCGCCGCGACCGACCGTTACCGGCTCGCCGTGCGGACGCTGAAGTGGCGACCGTCGGAGACAGCCGCCGGGCTCGATGAGGACGGTGTGACCGGTGTGGACGGCCCCCCGCCCACACCGGTCACTGTCGCTCTCGTGCCGGCCCGCACCCTGCTCGACACCGCGAAGTCGTTGTCGGGTTCGGGGGTGGAGGTATCCATCGCGCTCGGGACCGGCCCCTCCGGCGAGACGCTGGCCGGTTTCGCCGGCTCGACCCGGCAGACGACGACCCGGTTGCTCGACGGAAGCTTCCCGCCCTACCGCAAGCTGTTGCCGGACAGTTCGCCGTTGATCGCGCAGCTGGAGATCGCCCCGTTGCAGGAGGCCGTCAAACGGGTGGCGCTGGTCGCCGCGAAGACCGCACCGGTGCAGCTGACGTTCTCCCCGGACCACCTCGTGCTGGAGGCCGGGACTGGCGGTGAGGCGCAGGCGACGGAGACCCTCCCGGTGACCTACGACGGGCCGGAGCTGTCCGTGGCGTTCAACCCGTCGTACCTGCTCGACGCACTCGGGGCGCTGGAGTCGGACGTCGCACGGATCGGTTTCGCCAGCGCGGAGGACCCGGCGGTGG
The DNA here is from genome assembly GCF_978021245.1 of Frankia sp. CoBUL1. Taxonomy (NCBI): domain Bacteria; kingdom Bacillati; phylum Actinomycetota; class Actinomycetes; order Frankiales; family Frankiaceae; genus Frankia; species Frankia sp. CoBUL1. The sequence goes on along the minus strand of NZ_CDXDOS010000064.1, from coordinate 14,491 downwards.
CGGCGAACAAGCCGGCGATCCTGACCGGGAAGGCCGACGACGGCGAGGTCCCCGACTACCGGTACCTGCTGATGCCGATCCGCCTGCACGGGTGACGTGCACCTCACGCACCTGTCCCTCGTCGACTTCCGCTCCTACCCGGCCCTTGACCTGACTCTGGGTCCGGGAGTGGCCACCTTCGTGGGTGGTAACGGCCAGGGGAAGACCAACGTGATTGAGGCGATCAGCTACGTCGCCACGTTGGCCAGCCACCGGGTCGCCGGGAACGCCCCGCTGGTCCGTGACGGCGCGTCTCGGGCGGTCATCCGCGCCAGGATCGTCCGGGGTGACCGGGCCGCGCTGGTGGAGATCGAGATCGTTCCGGGAAAGGCGAACCGGGCCCGGTTGAACCGGGCTCCCGTCGCCCGGCCGCGTGACATCGTCGGTCTGCTGTGCACCGTGCTGTTCGCCCCGGAGGACCTGGCCCTGGTGAAGGGGGATCCGGCGCAGCGTCGTCAGTTCCTCGACGAGCTGCTGATCGCCCGGACCCCGAGGATGGCCGCGGTCCTCGGCGACTACGACCGGGTCCTCAAACAACGATCGACCCTGCTACGCACCGCCGGGACGGCCCGGCGAGCTGGGGGGCAGGGAGATCTGCGCACCCTCGATGTCTGGGACGGGTACCTGGCCGCGCATGGCGCCGAGGTGCTGGCCACGCGGTTGGCACTCGTCGACGCGTTGCGGCCGGCCGTGGCCGCGGCGTACGAGGCCGTCGCCGGCGCCGAGTCCGCTACCGCGCTGGACTACCGTTCCAGCGTCACCCTCCCGGACATCTTGCATGCGTCCGGTCCACCCGGTCCACCGGGCCAGCCAGAGCACCCGGGCGCGGGTCGGCCGGGTCCGGCGGCACCGGATCGGACCATGCTGGCGGAGGCGATCCGCGCCGATCTGGAGGCCGCCCGGCCACGGGAGGTCGAACGGGGGATGACGCTGGTCGGTCCGCACCGCGACGATCTGCTCTTGTCGATCAACGGACTCCCGGCCCGTGGCTACGCAAGTCACGGCGAGTCCTGGTCCCTCGCCCTCGCGCTCAAGCTGGCCTCGTTCGACCTGCTGCGTGCCGATGACCGCGAGCCGGTCCTGCTCCTGGACGACGTCTTCGCCGAATTGGACACGCGTCGCCGCGGTCGGCTCGCGGAACTCGTCGCCTCCGCGGAGCAGGTGCTGGTCACAGCCGCGGTCGAAACCGACGTTCCCACGGAGCTGACCGGGGTGCGGTACGCCGTCGCCGGAGGAGAGGTCCAGCATGCCCACTGAGCGCCCGGACCCCCGGGACCATCCCACCGTGCCCGGGTCCACCGTGCCCGGGCGGTCCCGGGGAGGGGCCGGGCGCCGCGGGAAGACCGAGGGGCCGGACGGCACCGCAGCCCACGGAGCGGACCTGGCTCGGGAGATTCTCGCCCAGGTCAAACGGGACGCGCGGGAGCGTGGGCGGGGACGGTGGGGCGCCGACCACACCGCCCGCCACCCGGCCGGGCCCGGCACTGCTCGCGGTGGCGGGATGCCGGGTGCCGACGGCGGCACGTGGGCCGATGAGGACGCCTCCGCCGGCGCCACCGGGACGGGCGGCCCGTGGGGCCCGGGCTCTCGGGCCCGCCTCGGTGCCCGGCGGGCCGACCCGTCGGACGACCAGGCGCCCCGCCGACCGCGGATGCCGGGCATCGCCCCGCCCGGCCGGGAATGGCGCGAACCGGTCGATTTCGGGACGGCGATCAACCGGCTGCTGGCGGACCGTGGCTGGAAGGCTCAGGCGAGCGACGCGAACGTCCTGGCCCGATGGGATGCCATCGTCGGGCCGGACATCGCCGACCACTGCACCCCGGTGTCCCTGCGTGACGGAGACCTGGAACTTGTCGCGGAGTCGACCGCCTGGGCGACCCAGCTGCGCATGCTGTCCCGGCAGCTCCTCGGCATCCTGCACCGGGAGCTCGGTCCACACGTGGTCCGCCGGATCGTCGTGCGTGGCCCGACGGCGCCGTCCTGGCGGCACGGGTCCATCCGAACCGGCGGTCGAGGACCCCGCGACACCTATGGCTGAGGCCGGCCGGTCGGCTGCTGCCCGCCTGACGTCCCGGTGCTCCTTGGCGCCTGGATCGTGCCTGTGGTATCCGTCGGTGCTGCTGGGGCGATCATGATGGCTCCGCGGGATCGCGGTGTCGGTGACAGTCGTGGAGGCGCGCCAAGGCGGTCGGAGGAGTCGGTCCGGTAGGGGGGGTTGGCCATCCCCATGTGCGTGGCGCTGCGCAGACGCCAGGGGGCTCCCTGCGTCCGCTATGGCGGGTTGCCGGGTAGACTGGTGGATACTTCCGCCCAGAGCGAGGGGACCCGCCGCGTGGCCTACGATGCAAGTTCGATCAAGGTTCTCGAAGGTCTTGACGCGGTTCGCAAGCGTCCGGGCATGTACATCGGCTCCACTGGAGAGCGTGGACTGCATCATCTCGTCTACGAGGTCGTGGACAACGCGGTGGACGAGGCCCTCGCCGGTTACTGCGACACCATCACCGTGACGCTGCTTGCCGACGGCGGGGTGCGGGTCACCGACAACGGCCGCGGCATTCCCGTCGGCATGCATCCCACCGAGAAGCGGCCCGCCGTCGAGGTCGTGCTGACCACCCTGCACGCCGGCGGGAAGTTCGACGGCAAATCGTACGCGGTGTCCGGCGGGCTGCACGGAGTCGGCGTCAGCGTGGTCAACGCGCTGTCCACCCGGCTCGACGTGGAGATCCACCTGGATGGGCACGTCTGGTTCCAGCCGTACGTGGCGACCCGCCCGGACAAGCCGCTGGCCAAGACCGGTACCACCCGCAGGACCGGGACGTCGGTCACCTTCTGGGCGGATCCGACGATCTTCGAGACCACCGAGTACAAGTACGAGACGCTCTCCCGCCGCCTGCAGGAGATGGCCTTCCTGAACAAGGGGCTGTCGATCACACTCGTCGACGAGCGTGACGAGGAACGCGTGGCGGTCACCTACAAGTACGCCAACGGCCTGGTCGACTTCGTCGGTCACCTCAACGCCACGAAGGACACCATCCACCGCAGCGTGATCTCGCTGGAGTCGAAGGGCGTGGGCATCGAGGCCGAGCTCGCGATGCAGTGGAACGGCGGCTACACCGAGTCGGTCTACACCTTCGCGAACACCATCAACACCCACGAGGGCGGCACCCACGAGGAGGGCTTCCGGGCTGCGTTGACCAGCGCCGTCAACGCCTACGCCAAGGACCAGAACCTGCTCAAGCCGGTGAAGGCCGGGGCCAAGAACAGCGACGAGCGGCTCTCCGGCGACGACATCCGGGAGGGCCTTACCGCGATCATCTCGGTGAAGCTCGCGCAGCCGCAGTTCGAGGGCCAGACCAAGACCAAGCTCGGCAACACCGAGGCCAAGAAGTTCGTCCAGGAGATGTGCTACTCAGCGCTCAAGGACTGGTTCGAGGTCAACCGCACCGAGGCTCGGGCCATCGTCAGCAAGGCGCTCGACGCCCAGCGGGCCCGCATCGCCGCCCGTCAGGCCCGCGATCTGACCCGGCGCAAGGGTCTGCTCGGCGGCACCGGCCTGCCGGGCAAGCTCGCCGACTGCCAGTACACCGATCCCGAGCGGTGCGAGCTGTACATCGTCGAGGGTGACTCGGCGGGTGGGTCGGCCAAGGGTGGTCGAGACTCGAAGTTCCAGGCGATCCTCCCGCTGCGAGGAAAGATCCTCAACGTCGAGAAGGCCCGCATCGACCGCGTCCTGAAGAACACCGAGGTCCAGGCCCTCATCCAGGCGCTGGGTACCGGCATCCACGACGATTTCGACACCGCGAAACTGCGCTATCACAAGATCGTTCTGATGGCGGACGCCGACGTCGACGGCCAGCACATCCGGACCCTGCTGCTGACGCTGCTGTTCCGGTTCATGCGCCCGCTGGTTGAGGCCGGTCACGTGTTTCTGGCGCAGCCGCCGCTCTACAAGATCAAATGGGGTAGGGAGGACTGGGAGTACGCCTACTCCGATCGGGAGCGCGACGGGCTGGTCGCCCGCGGGGTGGAGTCCGGGCGCAAGCTGCCCAAGGATGCCATCCAGCGCTTCAAGGGTCTCGGCGAGATGAACGCCACCGAGCTGTGGGACACCACCATGGACCCGGACCGGCGCATCCTGCTGCAGGTCACGCTCGACGACGCGGCGGTCGCCGACGAGTTGTTCTCCGTGCTCATGGGGGAGGATGTCGACGCGCGTCGCAGCTTCATCCAACGTAATGCCAAGGACGTGCGTTTTCTGGACATCTGACCCGGCCGTCTCGCGTGCCTCGGACCGGCCGTCGGTGACCCCTCAGGTCGGTCCGGGCGCTGCGATCCCGACGGTCCGGCCCGGCGAACGGAGGGCTCCGGATCCCGCCCGCCGTCGGGTCCACCCGGCCCCGTCGCCCGGGGCACCCGTCCCGCCCTGACGCTCTGACGACTGCTCCCACTGCCCTGGAAGGACCCCGTGGTCGACGTCCTACCTCCTCCCCCCGGCGACCGCATCGAGCCCATCGGCATCGAAGTCGAGATGCAGCGGTCGTATCTCGACTACGCCATGTCGGTCATCGTCGGCCGTGCGCTGCCGGAGGTACGCGACGGGCTCAAGCCCGTCCACCGCCGGGTCCTCTACGCCATGTACGACGGCGGCTACCGCCCCGACCGCGGGTACTTCAAGTGCTCCCGCGTGGTCGGGGACGTCATGGGTAACTACCACCCCCATGGCGACACGGCGATCTACGACACCCTCGTCCGGCTCGCGCAGGGCTGGTCGTTGCGCTACCCGCTGGTCGACGGGAACGGCAACTTCGGCTCGCCCGGCAACGATCCGCCCGCCGCCATGCGGTACACTGAGGCGCGGATGGCGGCCTTGGCGATGGAGATGTTGCGTGACATCGACCAGGAGACGGTCGACTTCGCCCCGAACTACGACGGGCGTTCGCAGGAGCCGCTTGTTCTGCCCAGCCGGTTCCCGAACCTGCTCGTCAACGGCGCCGGCGGCATCGCGGTTGGCATGGCGACGAACATCCCGCCGCACAACCTGCGCGAGGTCGCGAAGGGCGTGCGGTGGGCACTCGACCACCCGGACGCGAGCGACTCCGAGCTGCTTGAGGCGCTGATCGGCCTGATCAAGGGTCCGGACTTCCCGACCTCGGGGCTCATCGTCGGCCGTAACGGCATCGAGGAGGCCTACCGTACCGGCCGCGGCAGCATCCGGATGCGGGCGGTGGTGAACGTCGAGGAGAACAAGGGCCGCACCCAGCTCGTCGTCACCGAGCTGCCCTACCAGGTGAACCCGGACAACCTCGCCGAGAAGATCGCCGAACTGGTCCGGGACAACAGGGTCACCGGTATCGCCGACGTCCGGGACGAGACCTCGGCGCGCATCGGCCAACGGCTGGTCATCGACCTCAAGCGCGACGCCGTCGCCAAGGTCGTGCTCAACAACCTCTACAAGCACACCCAGCTCCAGGACACCTTCGGCGTCAACATGCTGGCGATCGTCGACGGCGTGCCGCGTACCCTGCGCCTGGACCAGATGGTCCGCTACTACGTCGAGCACCAGATCGACGTCATCGTCCGCCGGACCCGCTATCAGCTGCGCAAGGCCCGCGAGCGGCTGCACGTCCTGGACGGTCTGCTGATCGCGCTGGATCACCTCGACGAGGTCATCAACCTCATCCGCAACGCCGAGTCGGCGGACGTGGCCCGCGGCCAGCTGATGGAACGCTTCTCGCTGTCGGAGATCCAGGCCACCGCCATCCTCGACATGCAGCTGCGCCGGCTCGCCGCCCTGGAACGTCAGCGGATCATCGACGAGGCGGCCGAACTTCGCGCGAAGATCTCCGATCTGGAGGCGATCCTGGCCTCGCCGACCCGGCAGCGGCAGATCATCGGCGAGGAGCTCGCCGAGGTCGTCGAGAAGTTCGGCGACGAGCGGCGGACCCGTCTCGTCCCGTTCGAGGGCGACATGTCCATCGAGGACCTGATCGCCCAGGAGGATGTGGTCGTCACCGTCACCCGCGGCGGCTACGCCAAGCGCACCAAGACCGACCTCTACCGCTCGCAGCGCCGCGGCGGCAAGGGCGTGCAGGGCGCGGCGCTGCGCGAGGACGACATCGTCGAGCACTTCTTCGTCACGACCACCCACCACTGGCTGCTGTTTTTCACGAACAAGGGTCGGGTGTACCGGGCGAAGGCGCACGAGCTGCCCGAGCAGGCCAGGTCGGCCAAGGGCCAGCACGTCGCGAACATCCTGGCCTTCGGACAGGATGAGCGGATCGCCGAGGTCATCGCGGTCAAGGACTACGAGGCCGCCCCCTACCTGGTCCTGGCGACCAAGCGCGGGCTGTGCAAGAAGACCGCGCTGCATGACTTCGACTCGAACCGGGCCGGTGGCCTGGTGGCGATCAACCTACGCGACGACGACGAGCTGATCGCCGCCCGGCTCGTGGCGCCCGGCGACGATCTGCTCCTGGTCAGCCGCAACGCCCAGTCGATCCGGTTCCACGCCGACGACGAGCAGCTGCGGCCGATGGGCCGGGCGACCTCGGGTGTGATCGGTATGCGGTTCGATGCCGAGGACGAACTGCTGTCCATGGACGTTGTCGTGCCGGGTACGACGGCGGATCTGCTCGTCGCCACCTCCGGTGGATACGCGAAGCGGACGCCGCTGGCCGAGTACCCGGTGCAGGGCCGTGGTGGCAAGGGCGTGCTGACCGCTAAGATCGTCTCGACTCGCGGTGGTCTGGTGGGGGCACTCGTCGTCGATCCCGACGACCAGCTCTACGCCATCGCCTCCAACGGGGGTGTATTGCGGACCGTTGCCAAGGATGTACGGCGGGCGCAGCGGCAGACCATGGGAGTCCGGCTCATCGATCTGGAGTCCGGGGTGCAGGTTGTCGGAGTCGCACGTAATGCTGATGCGGAGGACACCGACGCTCGTATTGACGCCGGGCCCCAGGAAAGCTGAGAGCGAGCCCCGAGAGGCTGACGATCTCGTGGTCGTGGCCACCCACGCCGAGAACGACGCCGCCCGAGGGGACGGGTGTGCGCGGGACCCGTGCACACCGTCAGGACTGAACCGGGAGAGTCCGTGAGTGACAGTCAGGAAGACCGGCCAGCCCGGTCGGCGGTCTACCGCGGCCCCTCCTCGGCCGCCGGGGCGGAGGGATCGCGTGCCACCGAGCAGTCCCGCCGGCCGAGCGGAGGGGACGGGGCCGGCCCACGGTCCACGGTGAGACCCGCTTCCGTTGGTTCCTCCGGTGCTGGCGGCGCGGCCAGAGGCGCGAGCTCCTCCGGCCCGGATTCCGCGGGTTCCGCCGGTGTTTCCGATTCCGCCGGGCGTGATTCGGAAGCCGGCAGCCGGGCCGGCGCCGGGACGGCGTCGGGACGCGCGGCGGACGCCGCGGGCCGCTCGTTGTCGCTGCGGGACGGCCGTGGGGAGGACGCCGGCAGCGAGACGGTGAAGGTGCCCGCGGCCGGCGGTGGGCCCGAGTCCGGTAATCCGTTCTTCCAGCGGCCCGGGCGGTCCGGTCGGCCCGTGGAGGAGTGGGAGGGCGGCCGCGGCCCGGCCGGAGGCGCGGCGGACGCGCTGCGGTCCTCCGCCGGGGGGCCGACGGGTTCGATTGGGTCGTCGAAGGTCGGGTCGTCGAAGGCCGGGTCGCCGAAGGCCGGGTCGTCAAAAGCCCATTCGGCTGAACCCGGCTCGTCGGCGTCGGGTGCGGGTTCGGCGGGTTCGGCGGGTTCGGCGGCGTCCCGCTCCGGATCGGTCCCCGACGGGGCGAAGTCTCCCTTGTCCTCGCGGTCCTTGTCCACCTCTTCCGCGGGCGCGTCGGGCGCAGGGTCGTCGGCTGGCACCTCCACGGGACGTGCCAGCGGAACGTCGTCGGTGTCCCCATCCGGGTCGGCTCGTACCGGGGCCGCTGGAACCGACTCCGACGAGGCGGGCTTGGCTACCCGGAAACTCGGCTCGGCCGCCGTATCGTCGCCGGCGAAGCCCCTCGGCCCAGCGCCACCCGGACCCGGTCGAGCCACGCCAGGGGGGCCGGCAGTTCGCGTGGAGCCCCCGGCCGAGTGGCCACGGGAGACCGACACCATCTCCCTGGTCCGCCCGCCCAGCATGACGAGGAGCCATACCACGAAGCCCGACAGGAACCGTGCCGCGCCCGAGCGCATGCCCGCCCCCGATCCGGTACGCCCCGCCGCGCCGGGTCCGGCGGGGGGGAGGTCCGGCGGTGCCGGCCCCACGGCGGCCTACGACCGGCCGCTCGCGGCGCCGGAGTCCGCGGGTACCACCACGACGGGTGCTCTGAACAGCGTGACCACGACCTCCCCCGGTGCGCTCGACGACCAGTTCGAACCGGTCTCCGCTGAGCGGGCGGGTGCCGGTCACTCCCCTGGCCGGTCCGGTTCCGGCTCGTCCGGTTCCGCCCGCCCGCCCGGTCAGGGCCGGCGGGCCAAGCTCAAGCTGTCCAAGGTCAATCCTCTCACGGTGACCCGGGTCAGCTTCGCGTTCTCCCTCTGCGTCTTTGTGGTTCTGCTCGTCGCGATCGCCGTGCTGTGGTTCGTCCTGAACTCGATCGGCGTGTTCGACAGCGTCTCCGACGCGGCCGATACCCTGACCGACAGCAGCAGCACCGACATCCGAGGATGGCTGTCGTTCGGCCGGGCAATGCAGATCAGCTTGCTCATCGGGGCGATCAACGTCATCCTCATGACCGCGCTGTCCACGCTCGGTGCCCTGCTCTACAACCTCTGCGCCGAGATGATCGGCGGCGTCGAGCTGACTTTGAGTGATCAGTAGCTTGGAGGGACGGCGGCGGTCCCACTCCTGCGCCGCCGTCCTGTATTCTTGCACTCGCAGCACGGACCTATAGCTCAGTCGGTTAGAGCGCTTCCCTGATAAGGAAGAGGTCGGTGGTTCAAGTCCACCTAGGTCCACGCGCTGGTCGATCATGCTCGTTGCCCTCTGGGCGGCTTCGCCGTGGCCGTTATGCTGGTCGGGGGGCCAAGCCCCCCGACCCCCCGTGTTGCGCCTTCGGCGCTCGCCGTGCCCGGTGGGATGGTCGGGCCGTCGGTGGCGAGGTCTGAGAGCGGGCCCGGGCCGACGTGCTGCGGGAGGTCGCGGGCAACGCCATAGGGCCGATTCCCGGCTGCATAAACCGTCCACCGGTGATCCGGGAAGATCCCCGCGCCTGCGGGATAAAGCGGACACAAAACCCTCTGGATGGGCAAGTCTCCCTCGTTGCCGCAGATCTTGGACTCACGACGAAGAGTCCTAGTGTGACGCAGAGCACGCAGTCAGGGCACAGTGTCGGCCCATTTCAGTGAAGATCGGCACTCAATATCCTAATGTGCCAGGAAGCGGCGCCACCCTCGACGTCGAGGAACCAGGACATGGCCCGAGACGGACGGAGGGCGCACAGTTGCGGATTGCGTTGTTGTCGTACCGGAGTCTGCCCACCTGCGGTGGCCAGGGTGTGTACGTCCGACATCTGTCCCGCGAACTGGTCGCCCTGGGGCACCGCGTCCAGGTGGTGAGCGGGCCGCCGTACCCGGTGCTTGAGGAGGGTGTCGGCCTCACCGAACTGCCCAGCCTCGATCTCTACCGGGACTCCGACCCGTTCCGGTGGCCCGGACTGGCCGAGTTCCACGGCCTGCCGGACGTCGTCGAGTTCGCCATGATGCGGACCGGCCAGTTCTCCGAGCCGCTCGCCTTCAGCCTGCGTGCCTGCCAGGCCCTGCGCCCCAGGGCATCCGGGGGTCGGCCGCCGTTCGACATCGTCCATGACAACCAGGGGCTGGGATACGGCCTGCTGGCGCTGCGGGCAGCCCTGCGCCCGTACCGGATCCCGGTCGTGGGCACCGTGCATCATCCGATCACGGTCGATCGCCGCCTGCACCTCGCCGCGGCGACCACCTTCACCTCCCGGCTGGGCCTGCGCCGGTGGTACTCGTTCCTCCCGATGCAGGCCCGGGTCGCGCGGGGGCTGGATGGCATTGTCATCCCGTCGGAGAGCTCCCGGCGAGAGATCATCGCGGACATGGACCTCCCCACGACGGTCATGCGCACGGTTCCCTTGGGAGTCGACGCCGACGTCTTCACGCCGGCGCCCGCGGGCAATCCGGCGGTTCCGGGCCGTGTCGTCGTCGTGACCAGCGCCGATGTTCCGCTCAAGGGCCTGCTTGTCCTGCTCGAGGCGCTCGCGAAGCTGCGGGTGGATCGCTCGGCGCACCTGGTCTGCGTCGGCAAGGTCCGCGAAGGGGGAACGGCCCAGCGCCAGGTCGCCGAGCTGGGCCTGGCCGACGCCGTGACGTTCCGTTCCAACATGCCGGAACCGGAGCTGGTGGACCTGTTGCGCTCCGCCGAGGTCGCAGTCGTTCCCTCGCTTTACGAGGGGTTCAGCCTGCCCGCCGTCGAGGAGATGGCCTGCGGGATCCCGCTGGTCGCCACCACCGCCGGGGCGTTGCCCGAGGTCGCCGGTCCGGACGGGGAGGCCGCGTTGCTGGTCCCACCGGGGGATGCGGGAGCCCTGGCGGACGCCATCGGTTCCCTGCTCGATGATCCCGAACGACGGGCCCGAATGGGTGCCGCCGGGCGCCGCCGGGTGGAGGCGCGGTTCTCCTGGCGGGCGGCCGCCGCGGCCACCGCGGACTGGTACGCCGAGCGGATCGCGGCGGTCGGCGGGACGCCCACCTCCCCGGCCCCGGCCCCGGCCCCGGGACCGGCGGCCCAGTGGACGCCGGCACCGCTATCCACACCCGGCGCCGTCACACCCGGCGCCGCGGCGTCCGCACCGGCGTCGTCGACGCTGACCGGCTGACGGCCGACGCATGCTGACCGTCGACTTCGACCAGTTTCCCGTCTCCGCGGGCTGCCGGCTGCTCGACCTGGGCTGCGGCGCCGGACGGCACACGTTCGAGGCGTTCCGACGGGGCGCCGAGGTCATCGCGCTGGACCACTCCGCCGGCGAGGTCGCCGGCGTCAACGCGATGCTCGCCGCGATGGCTCTGGAGGGACAGGCTCCGCCCAAGGCGAAGGCCGCCGGAGTGCGCGGTGACGCGCTGGCGCTGCCGTTCGCCGACGGCACCTTCGACCGGATCATCGCCGCCGAGGTGCTCGAACACCTGCCCGCCGACACGGCGGCGATGACGGAGATCGCCCGGGTGCTACGGCCCGGGGGGTGGGTGGCGGTCACCGTCCCGAACCGGTTCTCCGAGCAGGTGTGCTGGAGCCTGTCGACGGCTTATCACAGCGTCGAGGGGGGCCATGTCCGCATCTACCGCCGGGACGAGCTTCGTGACCGGTTGATCGCGGTGGGACTGGAACCGGCCGGCACCCATTTCGCACACGCCCTGCACGCCCCGTACTGGTGGCTGCGCTGTCTCGTCGGTGTCCACGACGACGACCATCCGGCGACGCGGCTTTACCACCGGCTGCTGGTGTGGGACATGATGCGCCGTCCCCGCATCACCCGGCTCGCCGAGCGGGCCCTCAATCCGATCATCGGCAAGAGCATCGTGCTGTATTTGAGGAAACCGGAGGTAACGCGTGCGGCCGGTTGAGTCTGCTCCGGTCCTGACCCCCGAGGCGCTCACCGCGACCGCGACCGCGATCGCCGTCGTCCAGGAGCCGGACGGTGCCATCCCCTGGTATCCCGGTGGCCACACCGACCCGTGGGATCATCTCGAATGCGCCATGGCCCTCGACCTCGGCGGCCTGGTCGACGCCGCCGACGCCGCGTGGGCCTGGCTGTGCCGCAACCAGCGGCCGGATGGATCCTGGGCGACGAGCTACGTCGGCGGCGCGGTCAAGGAGGACTTCGCCGACAGCAACCAGTGCGCCTATGTCGCCACCGCCGCCTGGCACCGCTGGTTGGCCACCGGTGACCGCGCCTTCCTCACGAGGATCTGGCCGGTCGTCGAGGCAGCCCTGGGCTTCGTCGTCGACATGCAGAGCCCGACCGGACAGATCTGGTGGGCCCGGTCGTCGGACGGTGTCGACTACCCCGAGGCCCTGCTGACGGGATGCTCCAGCACGTTGCACAGCCTGCGCTGCGGGATGGCGCTCGCAGCCCTGGTCGGGGAGGTGCCACCGGCCTGGGAACGGGCGACCGGCGCGCTGCGGCACACCCTCGTCGCTCACCCAGAGTACTTCGCCCCTCGCGACCGGTGGTCGATGGACTGGTACTACCCGGTGATCGGCGGAGCGCTGCGCCGGTCCGCGGGTCGGTCCCGGCTCACCAGCCGGTGGAACGACTTCGTCGTCGACGGTCTGGGCATCCGCTGCGTGGCCGACGAGCCCTGGGTCACGGGGGCCGAGACCTGCGAACTAGCCATCGCCCTGCATCTCGTGGGCGAGACCGCCGCGGCGACCAAGTTGGTCACGGACATGCAGCACCTGCGGCACGCCGACGGGAGCTACTGGACGGGCTGGCAGTTCGAGACCGCGACGTTCTGGCCGGCCGAACAGTCGACCTGGACCGCGGCGGCGGTGATCCTCGCGGTCGACACGTTGGCCGGCGGGGTCACCGAGACCCTCTTCCGCGGCGACGGCCTCCCCGAGGGGATCTGTGTCCTCGACAAGGAGTCCGACGAGCCTCGGCAGGGCGGCAGGCGGCTTCCGGAGTCGCGGACGGGGGTGGTGACGGAGCCGGGAACGGAGCCGGGGACGGGGGTGGTGACGCCCGCCGAACGCCGGCTTCCTCGGCAGCGGCCGGCATGCGGATGCCGCTCAGTCGACGCGGCGTAGGACGCGCAGCGAACCCGCGCACGACAGCTCGCGGAAGCCCTCCGTCAGCGCCCGCACCAAGACGTGGTAAGGCGCCTGGCCCCCGTCCGCCGGGTCCGGAAAGACGTCGTGGATGGCCAGGAGACCGCCGGGCCGCACGTGGCAGGCCCAGGCCCCGTAGTCCGCCTGGGCCTGCTCCTCGGTGTGCCCGCCGTCGAGGAAGAGCAGGTCGGCCGGGGTCGACCACCATCGCCCCACCCGTTCGGAGCGGCCGACGACCGCCGTCACGACGTCCTCGACGCCCGCGTCCTCCAGCGTCCGCCGCAGGAAGGGCAGCGTGTCCAGCCGGCCGCTACGCGGGTCGACGAGATCGGCGTCGTGGTACTCCCACCCGGGTTGGTTCTCCTCCGACCCGCGATGATGATCCACGGTGATCACCGTCGCTCCCACCGTCCGGGCGGCTGCGGCCAGGTACAGGGTCGACTTACCGCAGTAGGTGCCGACCTCGCAGATCAGGCCGCCGGCCGATACCCGTGTTGCCGCCGCGTAGAGCGCCAGGCCCTCCTCCGTGGGCATGAAGCCCGTCGCCGCCTCGGCCGCCCGCCGCAACACCACATCCACCGCCGACTCTCTCTTTCTCGCAGGACGGATAGCCTTTCTTGCAGGACAGGTAGCGCGCGCCGGTGGCTCGCTACCTGCCGAGCTGCGCGGCCACCTCGACCCGTCGGGCGAAGATCTCCTCGGTCCGCTCCTCCATCTCGCGGAGGGCCTTCTTGCGTCCGCGGCTCGACAGCCGGTCCAGGTAGAGGCTGCCGTACAGGTGATCGGTCTCATGCTGCAGGCAACGGGCGAAATAGCCGGTTCCCTCCAGGCGGAGCGGGGCACCGTGCTGGTCCTGACCGCGGACAGCGGCATGCTCCAGCCGGGCGACCTCCATGTAGGCCCCCGGAACAGACAGGCACCCCTCATCCCCCTTGACGAGCCGGCGCTCCGCCGGCGGCGCTTCCTCCAGGACGGGGTTGACCAGATGGCCCACGTGCCGCACACCGTCCTCGTCGGTGCAGTCATAGACGAAGACCGCGGCGTCGACGTCGATCTGGTTCGCGGCGAGTCCGACACCTTCGGCGCCGTACATGGTGGTGAACATGTCATCGATCAGCGCAGCGAGCTCCGCGGTCCCGAACTCGGTGATTTTCTTACAGGGCCGGTGCAGAACAGGCTCGCCGACAACGGTGATCCTGCGGATGGAACCGCGGCCGACCTCCGGCGGCAGCTGGGGGTAGGAGTCCACCGGCTCCCCCAGCACTCGGACCCGCCGATCGATCTTCTCGTCCTTCTCGTCAGATCGCGTCAAGCGCGAGGCCATGGCGAGCATCTCCTTCCATCCGACCGGGGCGCGCCTGCGCGTGAGCCGATCCTGCCGACCGGCAGGATCGGCCCCGCGCCACCGCCGATCCTCGACGTGCTTCGTCCGCTACGAGCTTGACAGATCGCACCCCCTGTCCGCTCGGCGGACTGGTCGCTCCCGTGATCAACAGTGTCACCAGGTGCGGCGCCATCATGGCCGCTACCTGCGGGAAGAGCGCGGACCTCAGACTGTTCATTGCATGGCGCAACTTCACCAACACCATACGCACATAAGGCTCCCCAAAAACGGGGAGCCTTTTCCGTGCCCGGTCGCACGCGGTCATGCCCGACCGTGCCCGGCCGCGTCCTATCGCC
>NZ_CDXDOS010000063.1:0-16395 GCF_978021245.1 Frankia sp. CoBUL1 | reverse complement strand
GCACCAACCGACGACCAGCGATCATCCAACCAGTCGGGAAGACCACGGACAGGTCAACAGCCGCAGGATCTGAAGGACCGACAGGTTAAACGACAAGCTGGGAGGCGGTGCTGGGAGAGCTGGCCGCGGTGGACACGGCCGCAGCCGATCTCGGCTGCCGGCTGCCGTTCCCGCTGCGCACGCTGGCCGGATGGGGCTGCGCCCTCTACACCCGGCCCTGACCTCCGCACCCGGCCCTGACCGGGTGGCAGCGCGGCGGGGATCGGCCCCCGACACCCGGCGGTAGCGGCCAGCCGCTCGGCGTCGCCGCCGAGATCGTCACGCAGGACTCGGGTGTAGATGCGGGTCGTCCGGTCGTCCTCCGGCTGGAGACAGAAGAGGATCGTGTTGGTGAAGCCCGCATCGGGATACTCCAGCCGCAACCGCAGCATGAACGGCGGCCGGAAGACGCAGGTCGACCGGCGTGACATGTCCACCTCAAACCTGTCGCATCCCTCTCCGCAGTTCGCGCCAGCATCGGTAAGGTAACACTGGGTGACGCCGGGGCGTTGGTCTGGGTCGGTGCGGGTGGAAGCTGGCGATAACACGGGTGAGATAGCGCAGGTGAGGTGATGAACGCTGCCGCCAAGAAAGATCAGAACTACGTCACTGAGCGTCTGTCTTGATGAACATCCACGTAACCTTCCGCCGTTATGGTCGGTTCTTATGCAGCGTTCGTCCGCCTGCCTGACCCCCGGATCGCCGGCCGGCTTCCCGCGTCATCCCCTCCCGCGCTTCCTTCCACTGGTCGGACCATTGGTCGGATCGGGCGGGGGAGGCCGCTGTGACGACTAGCGGTGCGACGGCCGTCATCTTCCGTCCACGCACGGTAGGGGAGGCAGTGGAGATGCTGGCGACCGCCCATGACGCTGGCAGGGCGGTCGATCTGCTGGGCGGCGGCACCGATCTCGTCCCCGCCCTCCGGTCCGGCGAGCGTCGGCCGGGGGCGGTAGTCGCCCTGCGCCGGGTCCTGGAACTGCGGGTCCGCGGCGCCGGGGCGGATTCGCTCACCGTCGGTGCGGGCGTGACTTACACCGACCTCGCGGGCTGGTCACTGTCGCCCGGCCTCGCTCTCGCCGCCCGGGTGGTCGGTTCCGCGCAGATCCGCAACCTCGGCACGGTCGGTGGCGCGCTGGGCTCGGCACGTCCCACCGGTGACCTGCTCACCTTCCTCACCGCCGCGGACGCCGAGATCCTCGTGGCCTCGCCGCGCGGACCTGGCCGGATGACGCTGCCCGCGTTCCTCGCTGACGGGCTCGCCCCCGACGCCCTGGTCACCGCGGTAAGGCTGCCGCGGCCGGCCGGACCGCAGAGCTATCTCAAGATTGGGGGCAGGCAGGCCGCCTACCAGGCGTTGGTGTCGTGCGCCGTCCTCGTCGACCGGATGCGCCATCGACTGGCCTGCGCGATCGGGGGGGTGGGTCGGCTGCCGATCCGGATGACCGTCGCCGAGCGGTTCGCACACGACGCGGTGGACTGGTCCGCAGGGGCCGCGTCCTCGTCGGCGGCCCGCCGGTTCGGTGAGCTGGTAAGCGAGGCGGTCTCGCGGGTCGGGCCGGAGCTCGCGGCGGGTCCGCGGGTCTCCGCCGACTACCGCCGGCATGCTGCCGGCGTGCTGGCCGCCCGGGCGTTCACCCGATGCCTGGATGCCGCGGGGGCGCCGGTGGACCCCCGAGTCGAGCGGGACGTCCGGCCATGACCGCCCGTTTCGCGGGGGAAGTCCCGGCCGGACCGCCGGCCGGGTCGTCCTGGCCGGACGACGGCGTCGTCGCGCCATATCACCTCCATGTCGACGGCTTCCTGCACACGGTGGCCGGCGCCTGGATCGGGGACTCCCTGCTCACCGTCCTGCGGGACGTCATCGGGGTGACCTCGGTGAAGGACGCGTGTGAGCAGGGGCGCTGCGGTGCCTGCTCCGTTCTCCTGGACGGCCGGTTGGTGGCGTCCTGCACGGTGCTCGCCGCGGACGCCGACGACGCCCAGGTGAGCACCGTTGCCGGTCTGAGGACGGCGGGACCCGCCAGGGCCGTGCGGGCGGCGTTCCTCGAGGAGGGTGCCGTGCAGTGCGGCTTCTGCACCCCCGGGTTCGTGGTCGCGGTGACGGACCTGCTCACCCGGCGGCCGGATGCGGACGAGGAGGAGATCAGGGAATCGCTGGCCGGAAACATCTGCCGGTGCACGGGTTACGGCCGGATACTCGCTGCCATCAGAACAGTGCAGGCTGAGCGGGGCACCCTACTTTTGGGGGATGCACCTGCTCCGCCCCGCCGGGGGGTGGGCCGATGAGTCCGGGGATCGGTCGTCCGGTGCGTCGTCCGGATGGGCCGGACAAGGTGACCGGTAGCTTCTCCTACGTTGGTGATCTGCGTGTTCCGGGGATGGTGCACGCCCGCACCCTGCGATCGCCCCATGCCCGGGCGCGGATCCGGCGCGTCTACGTCGACGCCGCGCGCCGGCTGCCCGGCGTCGTGGGGATGGTGACCGCCGCCGACGTCCCGGGCACGGCCACCCACGGGCTGATCGTCGCCGACCAGCCGGTGTTCGCCGCGACCGAGGTTCGGTACGCAGGGGAGCCGGTTGCCGCCGTGGCCGCGGTTGACGTCCGGACCGCGCGCCGGGCGCTCGCCGCGATCGAGGTGGACTACGAGCCGCTGGCACCTTCGACCGACCCCGACCGGGTATGGCAGCCGGATGCCGAGCCGCTGCATCCGGCGGGCAACCTGTACCGTGAGATCGAGCTGCGCCACGGCGATCCCGACGCGCTCGGCCCGGTGGTGGTCGAGGACCAGTACCTCGTCGGGATGCAGGACCAGGCGTTTCTCGCTCCCGAGGCGGCCCTGGCGATGCCGGCCGCCGATGGTGGGGTGGACCTGCGGGTGGCGACCCAGTGGCTGCATTCGGACCGGGAGCAGATCGCGGCCTGCCTCGGTCTCCCGGAGGAGCTCGTCCGTCTCACCCTGGCCGGTGTGGGGGGTGCCTTCGGCGGCCGGGAGGACGTCACTCTTCAGATCCACGGCGCCCTGCTCGCCCGGGCTACGGGGCTTCCGGTGCGGATCGCCTATGACCGGGTCGAGTCCTTCCTGGGCCATCCGCACCGGCATCCGGCCCGGATGTGGTTCCAGCACAGCGCCACCGCCGACGGGAACCTGGTCAGCGTGCGGGCACGGCTGGTGCTGGATGGCGGTGCCTACGCGTCGTCCTCGCCGGCGGTGCTGGCGAACGCGGTCACCCATGCCGCGGGTCCGTACCGGGTCCCGAACGCCCACCTGCACGGAGTCGTCGTGCGGACCAACAACCCCCCGTGCGGCGCCATGCGGGGGTTCGGGGTGCCGCAGGTGACCATCGGTCACGAGGCCCAGATGGACAGGCTGGCCGACGCCCTCGGCATGGATCCGGTGGACCTGCGCGTCCGCAATGCCGTCCGACCGGGGGATGTGCTGCCCACCGGTCAGGTGATGGGCGCACCGCTGCCGGCGCGGGAGGTCATCGAGGCGGTGGCCTCGCGTCCGCTCCCGCCGGCGATGCCGGCGAACGTCGCGGTGACCGCGTTGCCCGGCGGCCGACCGGCCGCGGCCGAACCGAGCCGGGTCCGTCGGGGGGTCGGCTACGCCCTGGCCTACAAGAACCTGCTCTTCTCGGAGGGCATGGACGACTCCTCCGTTGCCCGCGCCCGCCTGGAGCTGGCTGAGGACGGAACGGTACGGGTCCGGCTGCACAGCGCGTGCGCCGAGGTGGGCCAGGGGTTCGTGACGATCGCGGGGCAGATCGCCCGCACCGAGCTCGGCGTCGAACAGGTCGTGTTGGCGCCCGCGGACACCGCGGTCGGCAGTGCCGGATCGACCAGCGCGTCCCGGCAGACCTGGATGAGCGGAGGCGCCGTGCGCGGAGCCTGCGCCGCGGTCGCCGATCGCCTGCTCGCCCGGGTCGCCCGCACCGCGGGGCTGCCCGCGGAGGTCGTCGAGGCACCTCGACGGACGCTGACCGTCAACGCCGGGGAGATCGTCGGGGTGGAGGCCGGGTTGCGGGTTCCGCTCGCCGAGGCGCTGGCCGACGGGCCGATCGAAGCGGAGTACACCTTCCACCACCGGCGTACCTCCGCGCTGGATGCCGACGGACAGGGCGATCCGCACGTGGCCTTCGCCGCCGCGGCGCACCGCGCGGTCGTCGATGTCGATGTCGACCTCGGTCTCGTGCGGGTCGTGTCGATGGCGCTGGCCCAGGACTGCGGTACGGTGCTCAATCCCCTGGCGCTGCGTGGTCAGGTCGAGGGGGGCACTGCCCAGGGGCTGGGCCTCGCCGTCATGGAGGAGCTGGTCACGGTGGACGGGGCGGTGGTTAATCCCACGTTTCACGACTATCTGCTGCCGACCATCGCCGACGTCCCGGACCTCGATTTCGTCGCCGTCACCCATCCGCAGCCGGATGCGCCCTACGGGGTGAAGGGCGTGGGGGAGGCGCCTACCTGTACCGCGACCCCGGCGATCATCGCGGCGATCCGGGTCGCCGTCGGACGGGATCTGCGGCGCGTTCCGGTGCGACCCGAGGACCTCGTCACCATCTCTCCTACGGCCGCGCCTCCGACGACCGCGCCTCCGACGACGCCGGGACAAGGTGTTCCGGCGGCATGAACGAGCCCACCGCGGACGTTCTGCCGGAGCGGCCACAGGTGCTACTCTCACGGCGAGTCGTGCTGCCCGGGGGCGAGCGTCCGGCAGCCGTGCACGTCGCGGACGGCCGGATCGCCGCGATCACCGCCGCGGACGAGATCCCTCCCGGGACCCTGGTCACGGACCTCGGCGAGCTGGCTCTGCTTCCCCGCGTGGTCGACTCCCACGTGCACATCAACGAACCGGGGCGGACCGAGTGGGAGGGGTTCGCGACCGCGACCCGGGCCGCCGCGGCCGGTGGTGTCACCACGATCATCGACATGCCGCTGAATTCCGTTCCGCCGACGACCTCGCTCGCCGCCCTGGCCGCCAAACGTGCGGTGGCGGCCGGCCAGGTCGCCGTCGACGTCGGCTTCTGGGGCGGCATCATCGGCGCCGATGCCCGCAACCTCGATGATCTGGCCGCCCTGCACGGCGCCGGGGTCTTCGGATTCAAGGCCTTCCTGGCCCCGTCGGGGGTCGAGGAGTTCCCGCACGTCTCGATGGACGTCCTCGGGGCCGCAGCCCGGCGCACCGCCCAGATGGGGGCCCTCACCGTCGTGCACGCCGAGGCGCCCTCTGTTCTCGCCGTGGCACCTCCCACCGTGGGGCGGGCCTTCGCCAGCTGGTTGGCGTCGCGCCCGCCGGCCGCGGAGACCGAGGCCGTGGCCGCGCTGGCGGCGCTGTCCGCCGCCACCGGTGCCCGCCTGCACGTGCTGCATCTCGCGGCGGCCGATGCCCTCGACGACGTGCTCGCGGTGCGGGACGCGGGGTTGCCGATGACGGTGGAGACGTGCCCGCACTACCTGACCTTCACGGCCGAGGAGGTCCCCGACGGAGCTACCGTCTTCAAGTGCGCATCTCCCATCCGGGACAGCAGGAATCTGGACCGGTTGTGGGACGGGGTGGCCCAGGGCCTGTTCGTCGGGATCGTTACTGATCATTCGCCGTCCACTCCCGCGTTGAAGCAGATCGACACCGGTGATTTCGCGGCGGCGTGGGGTGGCGTCGCGTCTGTCCAGATCGGGCTACCCGCGGTCTGGACTCAGGCCCGGGCGCGGGGGCACACCCTCACCGACGTCGTCGGTTGGATGTGCGCCGGACCGGCCGACCTGGTAGGACTGACCGGCAAGGGGCGCATCGCGATCGGCGCCGACGCCGATCTGGTGATCTTTGACGCGGATGCGTCGTTCCTGGTGGAGCCCTCGATGCTGCGCCACCGCCACCCGCTCACCCCCTATGCCGGACGCGTGTTGAACGGGGTGGTGCGGGCGACCTATCTGCGGGGGCGGCGAGCGGACGGGGATCGTCCTCCGCGGGGGCGGCTATTAGAGAGGTAGGCATCACCCGGCCGGGCCGCGGGACCGTCCGGCGTACCGGAGCCCTCCCCACGGATGTGATCCGATGCACCCACCGACGCGGACCACTCCCGAGGGAGCAGGCCCGAAGTACGCTTTGCGCCCCGCTAACACGTCGTCCTGACCTGATCCGGTCCGCACGGTGGTGACGGGCCGTGCGGCCACCCGACGACACGTGAACAGTCCGGTTTCGTACGGCCGGTTGACCCCGTGAAAGGACCCGATGAGCGACGCGCCCGACCTGACGAATCTTGTCGATCTCGCGGCGGCCCGTTTCGGCGGTACGGTCGTGGCCGTCAACGACGAGTTCTTCGCGTTCGCCGAACGGATGCTGCTGCCCGAACCGCCGATCGTGCGGCCGGGCGTGTTCACCGAACGGGGCCAGTGGACCGACGGTTGGGAGACCCGTCGGCGGCGGGATCTTCCCGGATCCGACTGGGCCATCATCCGGCTGGGCTCACCCGGCATCGCCCACGCGGTGACCGTGGACACCACCCACTTCACCGGCAACGCTCCCGGGGCCGTCGAGGTGCACGGCGCCACCCTGCCCGGGTATCCCTCCGCGGCGGAGGCCGCCGAGGAGTCCGTGGCCTGGGTCCCGCTGGTGCCGCGGACGCCGATCGTGCCGGACGCGGCCAACGTGTTGCCGGTGGCTGACCAGGGCCGGACCCGCATCACCCATCTGCGCCTGACCATCCACCCGGATGGCGGAGTCGCCCGGCTGCGGGTGCATGGCACGGTGGTGCCGGACCCCCGGATGTTCGACCGGGTGACCTCCGATCTCGCAGCCGCCTACCTGGGCGGTGTCGTGGTGGCCGCCAGCGACATGCACTACGGTGACCGCCATAACCTGAACGCCTCGGGTGAGGCCCGGGCGATGGGGGAGGGCTGGGAGACCCGCCGGCGCCGTGGGGACGGCCACGACTGGGCGGTGGTCCGGCTCGCGACGCAGGGCACGATCGTGCGGGCCGAGGTTGACACCCGGCACTTCCGCGGCAACGCGCCCCGGGCGGTGGCCCTCTGGGCGGCGGACAACCCCGACCTTCTCGACCCCGACGACGTCACCGCGATCACCGAGTGGTACCCGATGCTGCCGCGGATCCGGGTGCAGCCGAACACCCGTCACCTTTTCGATCTCGAGGTCCCGATCCAGGCCACCCACGTGCGGGTCGACGCGATACCCGACGGCGGGCTGGCGAGGCTGCGGCTCACCGGCGCTCCGACGCCCGTCGGGCGGGAGGCGCTCGCGATGCGCTGGTTCGACGCGTTGTCCCCGGACGCGGCTCGCGAGGAGCTGCTGGCCTGCTGCGAGTCCGAGGACTGGGCCGCGGCCGTGGCGGCCCGTCGGCCCTTCGGGACCCTCGCGGCCCTGCTGCCGGCAGCCGAGCAGGAATGGTGGAACCTGCCCGAATCGGCCTGGCTGGAGGCGTTCACCGCGCATCCCCGGATCGGGGAGCGCCCGGCCCACACGCCGGCCCCGCCCACCACGGCGAGGGCGACCGTGGTGTCCCTCGACGCCCCCCGACGGGAGCAGGCTGCGATGGACCAGGCGACGGCGGAAGTCAGGGCGGCCTTCGAGCAGGGGAACGCGGCCTACGAGGAGCGCTTCGGCTACATCTTCCTGGTCCGGGCGGCGGGCCGTGACGCGGAGGAGATGCTCGCCCTGCTGCGGGCACGGCTGGACAACGATCCCGCGGACGAGCTGCGCATCGCGGCCGGTCAGCAGGCCGAGATCACGGCCCTGCGCATCCGGCGCCTGATCACCGCTGCCTGATCGCCGGCGCCTAGGTCGAACGACCGTGGCACAATACCGTTCATCTTTGCTGCCAGGCGGTGATGAGTTCGGCTGGGCCGTAGGATGCGGCGAGACCGGTGGCCGTAACTCCGCTGCGGCTGATGGCGACCAATGGCAGCGGAAGGTTCGTGAGCGCCGCCCGGTGTTTCTGCAGTGTCGCCAGGTCATGGTCATCGAACGGTGCGCGTTCCAGCCATGTGACGGAGCCGAGGAAGTACAGCTCCTTGGCGACCGGTTCCCGGTCGGCGCCGACGACGTCGATCTCGGCAGTGTTGGAGCGGTTCCAGTAGGCGCCGAGGCCGGGGCTGACGGCAGCACCGCGTCCGGGAGTAGGCGGGCGAGGGACTGACGCAGCGGCGGTTCTACCGCCCGGCCGCGCCAACTCGTCCATCCCGCCCTGATCCGACTGACGGTGAGGTCTCCCCGCAGGCGCTCGATCTCGGGCAGATGTGGGCCGACGAACCGCAGCCAGAACCTCAGATACGGATCGGTGACCCGGTACCGGCGCTCTTTCGACGGCCGTGTCGACAGGGGTAGCTCTCCCACCTCCGCCTGATTGAGCGGCCCCAGGACCAGCTCCTGCCCGCGCTGGTGAAACGGTCGGCCGTACGAACTCAAGGCCTCCATCATCGACAGGTCCGAACCGATCAGCACCAGCAGGACGGGCCGCCGGCTCAGTTCTCGGTCCCGGGCATGCCGCGGCACACCCTCGAACGCGTCGACCCGCTCCATCAGGTACGGAACCTCGTCGATCACGACCACACCGGGCCGGTCCGCCGGCAGGATCCCGGCCAGCTGGCGCAACGCCGCGCTCCAGTTCCCGGGAACTGCCTCGGCGAAGACCTCACGCTCCGGCAGCCCGGACATGGCAACAACGTCCCGCAACGCATTCAGCTCCACCTCGGCCGAGGCACCGGCAGCGGTGAAGAACACCGCGGGTACACCCGCCCGCTCCACGAACTCCTCGACGAGACTCGACTTACCGATCCGACGCCGCCCACGGACCAGAAGACAACGACCCGGTCGCGACGATCCGACATCCGATCCCACCAGCCGAAGCAACCCGTCCAGCGTGGCAAGTTCCCGCTCCCGCCCAACAAACTCGACCACGTCCACCCTCCCCGATACTGCCGGCACTGATACTGCCGGCA
The DNA here is from genome assembly GCF_978021245.1 of Frankia sp. CoBUL1. Classification (NCBI taxonomy): domain Bacteria; kingdom Bacillati; phylum Actinomycetota; class Actinomycetes; order Frankiales; family Frankiaceae; genus Frankia; species Frankia sp. CoBUL1. The sequence goes on along the minus strand of NZ_CDXDOS010000063.1, from coordinate 7,406 downwards.
GCGATACCTACAGGGTTCCTGGGGTACCGGCGTATCCACCACGGTCGACCAGGAGCGGTGTGGTGCGATGGTCAGCCCGGGTGGTGGGATGGTCGAGGCCCGACCCGGGCCGCGGCGACGGAGGACGCGACCGAGGAGGCGTGGTGAGTCTGTCCACCCATGTCCTGGACACGGCCACGGGGCGGCCAGCCGCCGGGCTGCCGCTCCGGTTGGAACGGGCGGTGCGCACCCTTGACGGCACGACCACGGGCTGGATCGCGGTCACCGAGGCCGTCACCGACGACGACGGCCGGGTGGCGGATCTGCCGACGACCATCCCAGGCCCCTGGCGGCTCGTCTTCGACACCGCGAGCCGCTCGGCGTTCTTTCCCGAGGTGACCATCGCGTTCGTGATCGAGGACCCGGCGGGTCATCATCACGTCCCGCTGCTGCTCGCTCCGTTCGGTTATTCGACCTATCGGGGGAGCTGACCCGCCCTGGATGGCGGGTGTCGTCAACCCGCGGCGACCGGTCTGCCGCCGAAGTGGTCGACCGTCACCCGGTCGAGACCAGCCGCGGTCAGGCTTGCGTCGTCCAGCAGGCCGGCGTCGAGCGCCCGCAGGACGTGCCCGGCGAGCGCGCGGCCGGTGGCCGGCTCGTCGGCGATTGCTCCCGGATGCCGGGCGGTGGCGTACGTGGTGGCGTACGCGGTGGCATAGGAGGAAAGCCGGCCCAGCGCCTCGTCGAGCCCGGCCAGCAGGCAGCCGGCCACCGCCGCGTGCCGGCTCACCAACTGACCCGGATGCAGATCCCAGCCCTGGTAGATGCCCCGGTACCAGGCGCGGCGCACCAGCTCGGCGTGCCGCCGCCACGCCCGGTGGACACCTCGGCCCGCCGTGTCCTCGACAGCTGCGGTGCCCTCCGTAGTTGCGGTGCCCTCCGTCGCGTCCGTCGCGTTCGTCGGGCTCTCGATCGGCAGCAGGTTCGAGGACCCGTCCGCGACCCGGATTCCGGTGCCGGCGGTGACGAGCTGCATCAGCGTGGTGGCGTACTCCACCGCCGGATGGTCGCTGGCCTGGTGCGCGGCGGTGATGCCGAGAGCCGCCGAGTAGTCGTAGGTGCCGACGTGCAGCCCGACGAGGCGTCCCGGGCCCAGCGCAAGACCGGTCTCGACCAGCGCGGGCAGGGTGAGAACCGCGGCCGGGGTCTCCACCTGCACCTCGAAGGGCACCGGGGCGATGCCGAGGCGTTGCTCCAGTTCGGCGAGCAGATCGGCGAAGACCGCGACCTGGGCGGCGGCGCTCACCTTGGGCAGGGTCAGCACCAACCCGGCGGGTGGGCCGTCGTCGCCGGCCAGCGCCGTGAGGAAGAGGTCCAGGCTGCGCAGTCCCCGGTCCCGGACAGCCGGGTCCAGCGACTTCATCCGCAGGCCGTAGGACGTGGGCAGGGCGTCCGCCGCTGCGGCGGCGCGCAGGGCGACGGCCGCCGCGACGGCGTCGGCGTCCTCGGTGTCGTCCATCCGGACGCCGTAGCCGTCCTCCAGGTCGATCCGCAGATCCTGCACCGGTTCAACGGTCAGCGCGTGCAGCACGTGTGCGTGGACCGGCTCGGCGATGACGGGGTCCGGCTCGCCCCCGGTGGCGGCGGCGAGCCTGGCCGGGTCGGTGCCGTGGGCGGCCAGGAGCTCCCGGGCCGCCTCCCCCCAGGCCAGCACGATGTCCGGGCGCATCCGGTCGGCGGGCAGGTAGCAGGTGTGCACCGGCTGGCGGGTTCCCGGATCACCGGGATGACGAGCGATGACCGCCGTATCGATCGGTGCGAGCGCGGCGGTCAGACGGGCGACGACATCGGTCGGCAACGTCGGCATGCCCCCAGTGTCGGCCTCACATACACCGTCGGATACCTCCCTCGGCGGGATGCCCCTGTCCGCTTCTACAGCTGCACGCCCACACGGACGGCGAAGGCGCGCAGTTCATCCGGCCCGAGGCCGCGCTGGTCCTGGACCAGTCGAGGCCGCCGCCGGTGCGATGCGCACCGATCGGGGGGGGGTCGATACGCGGCACCGGCGGCGGCTGCTGGGGGGTGACGTCCCGGCGGGTGTCGCCGGAACGCCATCTCCTGGGCCGAACGGGTGACGTCGCCAACCGACCCGAACTGGCCCATTGCTTTGTATCAAACACCTCGCGGAGGTATCCCACCAGGGTCGGTCCCGTCGACGTTCACCGGGCTCCGGCTGCCGTCGTACCCGCGGCCCGCCCGGCGCCGGGAGCGGTTCCGGCATCAGCGGTTCCGGCATCGTCAAAGGCTGCCTGCATGCCGGCGGCGAGCTCGCGGTGGCGGGCGAGCATCGCCGACAGGTCGGGATGCACCGGACGGCCGTCCAGGACGACCGCGCGGCCCGCGACCACCGTGTGGCGGGCCGCGACCGGGCCGCAGCGCAGCCACGCCTCGACGGGATCGGACAGCGCCCCGGCGAAGCCGACCCCGTCGAGGGGCCATGCCACCAGATCGCCCACCGCCCCGACGGACAGCTCGCCGATCTCCCCGGCTCGGCCGAGGCAGCCGGCCCCGCCCCGAGTGGCGATCTCCAGCGCGTCCCGGGCCGACATCGCCGCGGCGCCGTGCCGCAGCCGCCCGAGCAGCATCGCCGTGCGGGCCTCCAGCCACAGCGACGCCGAGTCCGCCGACGCCGAGCCGTCACAGCCCAGTCCCACCGGTACCCCCGCCGCACGCAGCTCCGCGACCGGGGCGAGCCCAGCCCCGAGGATCATGTTGCTGCTCGGGCAGTGCGCGACCCCGGTGCCCCAGGCGCCCAGTCGGGCCACCTCGGCGGGGTTCGGGCGGATGCAGTGCGCCACCCAGGCCCGGTCGCCGCCCCAGCCGACCTCGGCGAACTGGTCGATGGGACGCCGGCCGAACCGCGCGAGGCAGTACTCGTCCTCCTCGGGGTCCTCGGCGAGATGCGTGTGCAGCCGCACGTCGAGCGACTCGGCGAGCTCCGCCGTGGCCCGCATCAGCTCTGGGCTGCCCGAGAACGGTGAGCAGGGCGCCAGGGCGATCCGCACCATGGCGCCCGGCGAGGGGTCGTGATGGCGGGCCACCAGCCGGGCCGACTCGGCGAGGATCTCGTCGTCGTCCTGCACCACCGAGTCGGGCGGCAGTCCGCCGTCCTTCACCGACAGCGACATCGATCCGCGGGTGGGATGGAAGCGCATGCCCAGCGCCGTCGCCGCGGCGATCTCGGCGGAGACGAGGTCCCCGCCCCCGCGCGGATGCACATACAGGTGGTCCGTGGTCGTCGTGCAACCGCCGAGGGCGAGCTCGGTGAGCCCGACGTAGGCGGAGACGTGCACGGCCTCCCTGTCCAGCCGGGACCACAGCGGGTACAGGGTCGACAGCCAGGTGAACAGCGTACCGTTCAGGGCCGGAGCGAACGCGCGGGTGAGGTTCTGGTACGTGTGGTGATGCGTGTTCACCAGGCCGGGAGTGATCAGGCAGCCGTCCGCCCGCAACGTGCGCACGGCGGGAGGCGGTGGCTCGTCGGGACCGCCGAGGGCGCTGACCAGGCCGTTCGTCACTGCGATCCACCCGCCGCGGATCTCCCGGCGGTCGGCGTCCACCGTCGCGACCAGTTCGGCGCCGACGACGACCAGGTCGGCGGGAACGGGAACGGCGACGGGACGGGAGACGGCGGGCGTGGGCATGGCGGGCGTCAGCGTGGGGGCCTTCCGCGGATCGGCCATGGACGCTGATTCTGCGGCCGGCACGTTACGGTCGGGTGAAGCGTCCGTGCCCGGGAGGTCGTGGCGTGCCAGGTGACGTGAGCAGGTGTGCGGGGTCGGCTGGCGGGCCGGCCGGCGTGACGGTCGTGGCCGCCCCACCAGTCATCATGATCGACGATTCGGGTGATCCCCGGGTCGACGACTACATCTCGTTGACCGACGTCGCGCTGCGCCGTCGGCGGGAGCCGGCCGACGGGCTGTTCATCGCCAAGGGCGAACGGGTGATCACCAGGGCGCTGCGGGCTGGCTACCGGCCGCGCTCGGTCCTGGTCTCGCCGGCGCGCCTGGCGGCCGTGCCCGCGGACCTCGGCGTTGACGTCCCGGTGTACGTCGCGGGACCCGACGTGCTCGCGGCGATCACCGGCTTCGAGGTGCATCGGGGGGCGCTTGCGGCGATGGGCCGCCAGCCGCCCCGCGCCGCCGCCGACCTCCTGGTCGATGCCCGGCGGGTACTGGTGTGTGAGGACATCGTGAGCCACACCAACCTGGGGGCGATTTTCCGTTCGGCTGCGGGACTCGGGATGGACGCGGTGCTCCTGAGCCCGCGCTGCGCCGATCCGCTCTACCGGCGTTCCGTGCGGGTGTCGATGGGGGAGGTGTTCGCCGTCCCCTATGCCCGGCTCGAACCCTGGCCGGAGGCCCTCGGTCTGCTGCGGGATGCCGGGTTCACGCTGCTGGCGCTGACTCCGGCGGCGGACGCCGAGGATCTTGGCTCCTTCGCGGCCGGACTCACCCCCCGCGCCGCGCCCGCGCTTGCACCTGCGCCGGTGACGGCGGCGGCCCGGGTCGCGCTGCTGCTGGGCACGGAGGGCGCCGGGCTGTCGGCGGCGGCCCGGGTCCGGATTCCGATGGCGCACGGGGTCGACTCGCTGAACGTCGCGGCGACCGCCGCCATCGCCTGCTACCTGCTGGGCCGCCGTTGAGCCGCCGGGTTCAGGATGCGAGCCAGCGGCAGCCGGGCAACGGCAGGTTCCGCAGCACCCAGAAGGTGATGATCAGTATCGGAACGGCGGGAAGCAGGCGGGCCGGTACCCGGGGCAACGGGTGGCGCCAGCCGGCCGCCCGCGCCACCGCCACGATCCAGCCGAACACCAGCATCGGGGCGGCGATGACGAAGTAGACGTTGTAGTCGGCCGCGGCCGCGAGGTGTCCGTGCAGGAGTTGGTGCAGGCCGCGGAGGGTGCCGCAACCCGGGCAGTCCAGGGACGTGGCCCACCGGAACGGGCACATAGGGTAGTGGCCCGGCTGGGCGGGGTCGACGAGGTACACCCGGCCGCAGACGCCGACGGCGGCTACACCGAGCACGGCGAAACCCGCCAACCGGGCCCGCGGTGACCAGACCCGGCCCGCGCCGATGATCGTCCCCGGGGTGCGCAGAGCCATGGCTGCGCCGGTCGGTTCCGACGCCGTGGGTGCCGGGTGGTCTGGGTGTGGTGCCGCGACCTCCACCGGAGAAGCGTAACCGGGGCGCGGACCAGTGGGTGGCGGACCGGGGCTGGCGGACCGGGGGTGGCGGACCGTGGGACAGTGGAAGGGCCCGATCGGAGGGACGGATGACGGCACGAAACGGCGATCGTGAGCCGGGTCCGGACGCGCCCGGCTACGCGGGGCTCGCGACCTTCTGCGGACTGCCCTGGCTGCCCGGGACGGAGGCGCTGGAGGCCCGCCGGCCCGACGTTGCCGTCGTCGGTGCTCCGTTCGACATCTCGACGACCCACCGTCCCGGCGCCCGGTTCGGCCCTCGGGCGCTGCGGGCCAACGCCTACAACCCCGGCACCTACCATCTCGACCTCGGTATCGAGATCTTCGACTGGCTCGACGTCGTTGACGCCGGCGACGCGCACTGTCCGCATGGGCTCACCGAGGCGTCCCATCGCAACATCCGGGCCAAGGTCGCGCAGATCGCCGGGCTCGGCACGATCCCGCTCGTCATCGGTGGCGACCATTCGATCACCTGGCCGGCCGCAACCGGCGTGGCCGACGCCGTGGGCTGGGGTGAACTCGGTCTGCTGCACTTCGACGCGCATGCCGACACCGCGGACGTCATCGACGGCAACCTCGCCTCGCACGGCACTCCGATGCGACGGCTCATCGAGTCCGGTGCCGTGCGTGGACGCAACTTTGTCCAGGTGGGGCTGCGCGGCTACTGGCCGCCGCCGGACGTGTTCGCCTGGATGCGCGAGCAGGAGATGACCTGGCATCTCATGCACGAGATCTGGGAGCGGGGCAGCCGTGACGTCGTCGTGGACGCGATCGCGCAGGCCACGGACGGGTGCCGGGCCATGTACCTGTCGGTCGACATCGACGTCCTGGACCCGGGGTTCGCGCCGGGTACCGGCACCCCGGAACCCGGGGGGATGACCCCGGCCGACCTGCTGCGGGCGGTCCGTCAGATCGCGCTTGACACGCCGCTTGTGGCCGCCGACATCGTCGAAGTCTCCCCGCCGTACGACCACGCGGAAACGACGGTCAACAGCGCCCATCGCGTCGCCATGGAGGTCTTCGCGGGACTTGCCTACCGCAGGCGGGAAGCCGCCGGTGGCGTTCCGGACCTGCCCGGGTCCGCCCCGTCCTGAGCCGGCCCTCCGTGGTAACCATCCGTGGCAACCGGGAGCCGGTTGGACCGTCGACCGAACCATCGGCGTTTCGTATTCCCGCGCGTGCTTCGTATTCTCGCGAGCGCTTCGTATGCTCACGAGTACTTCGTATTCCCGCGAGCACGCAGAGCGCCCTTATTCCAGGTGCAGGGCGCCCTCCTCAGCCGTGCGCGCACTCACGTCCGGCGTGACGATGCTGGGAATGGCGAAGTTCGCGTCGTAATCCTCCGCGAGGGTCGTCGTCCCCTCGCCGTACGCGTCGGCATCGAGAACAGCCCCGGACTCCCGCCGCTCGGCTTCCAGGTAGGGGTCGGTGTCCGGCGTTTCCGCGGCGAGTTGCCGATCGAAGGACGGCCCCGCGCGCTCCTCACGCGGTGTGCTCGGATAGCGGACGCCGGCACTCGGTCTGTCGGGTGCGTCCCAACTGTCGTCCAATGGATCTCGGCCGGCATCCGTCGAGCCGAGATCGTCGCTGTCGAGCATCTCCGCGGGTTCCAGGGGAGCATCCTCGCGGGACCACGACTGTTCGGAGTCGGCTGCGATGGAACCAGGGTCGAACTGCTCGGAACCCGAGGCTGGCTGCGCCATGGCTGTCTCCCTGACCGGCCTACGGACGCGGCGCGGCCTGCTTGGGACATCCCGCAACATTCCGTCCGGCAAAGCGAGTCCGGCCACTGTTGATATTCGGTGCGTCCCGGGCCGCTCCCGGCACGCCTCGCCGCATGACCTTCCCGGCGACGGTCGGGCTAAGCCCGCCGCCGTGGCCCTTGCTCGCCGTGGCCCCATGGTTCGACCACCGTCTGGTTCTCGCGGATGATCCTCGTGGACGGCGTGTGCGGATGATCCCGGCGCCGGTCGCGGATCCGGCCGTGGATCCGTGCCACCTTCGCCCGGGCCTTCGTCCGCTTCACGACCCTGCCGCGTGCGGGACAGCTCCCGCTGCGCCCGGGCGAGGCGCTGCCGGTCGCGGCGTGAACGAGGTGGATCAGGCGACCGGGCGGGGTGTGTGCCGCCGCGGACCGGGTGCCCGCCGAGAGTGGCATTGCGA
>NZ_CDXDOS010000062.1:5604-16844 GCF_978021245.1 Frankia sp. CoBUL1 | reverse complement strand
CCGAACCAGCCGACGGCGTGCCCGAACGATCAGAAGTCATCCCTCGACCGAGATCACGACAGGGACGGAACACAGGCTAGTTCACAAAGAATCTTGTCCTAAAAATCTTGACAAGTTCCGCTCTTGGCCCACTTGGGTACGTGCCAGACGCCCGCTGAGCTGCACCGATGCGCCGCCTCAGACGTACCCAATTAGCGGGTACGCCGATGGTGGCCCGTTGGGGGGTGGTCGGGTACGCGTATGACGGTTGTAGGGATCGCAGATAGATGGCCACTCACGGTCGCGACTGGCCAGTAGATGGCCAATGGCCGCGATAGCTGGCCACTCCGGTACGGCGCCGCGCTGGTTCAGGTACGCGAGACGGGAAGACCCGACCGGCGTGAGCGATCTTCCTCGGGTTCGTAGCCGGGCTCGTGCTCGCGACGCTCACCGCACCGGTCGGCGTCTCGGGCGCGGTCTTCCTGCCTCAGTCCGTGCTTCGACGGCGGGCTGAGGCAGGTGGCTGATCCATCGGCACCGTCCCGGCCTGCGGCCTGACCAGCACCGCCGAGGGCCTCGTCGGCTGCGTGCTGGCCCAGCCGCTGCACTCGTCCGCGCCCGGGTCGGACAGGGCGCTGGCGGACCGGGGCCGAGCGATGCTCCGACTGAGGGCTCGGATCGGCTGTGCCAGCCCGGCCACCGTGCCGACGAACCGCCACGAAATCGTCCGCACGAAGCCCAGCGCCCAACATGAGGAACGGGCAAACACCGCCTCCACCAGCCAATCTATGCCGCCCTGATAAACTCTGGGCCGTGAATATGCTTGCCCAGGTGACCTCCACGCGTAGGCGTGATATCGAAGATCTCCGCGACCAGGTTCGCGGGTCTCGCCCCGCGGCCTTTCCTTCGTCACGCGACTATCCGCTGGCAAGGCTAAGTGCGATTGTCACGCAAGCATTGCAGGAGAAGTTTGCGCGTTCCGATCTCACGGCAGAGATCGAGTTGATCTCCCGAGAGAAGTTCGGCGCCGACGTGACGGTTAAGATGCCGATGCTCCTTAAAGAGGCGGGCGCGAAAGAGTTCGTTAGGACCTACATTCCGCGGGCCATCGAGGCCCTACAGGTCGAGGAGCTCAAGAAGGTAATTTCCGAGGCCACCGCCAAAGGCATCTACATCAATCTCACGCTGTCCGATAACTGGCTGGCGCAGGCCGTCCAGGGGATCAACAGCCTTGGCGATAGATTCGGCGAGAACGACAGTGCCGCCAGGCGGACTCTCATCATCGAATACTCGTCGCCGAACGTCGCGAAGAAGCTTCACGCTGGACACGTCCGATCAACTATCATTGGGCATGTGCTCGGCAATCTACACCAAGCATGCGGTGCGCTCGTATACCGGTTGAACCACATCAATGACTTCGGCGGATTCGGTTTCATGCTGGAGGGGTTTCGCCGTTTCGGCGATATGTTTCCCGCGGCCATGACCGAGAACGATCGCCTGCTGGAGATCTACGCCATCCGCCGCGCGCTGGAGAGGGTGGTTGCCTCCGGCGGAGGGCTGGGCGGCGCCAGCGAATCGGATGCCGCCGTGCTCCAGCGCTATTTCCCGGGCGTGGACAGCAAGGATGCGCTTGAGTCTGCGTTCAAGGGTTACGTGGAGGCGTCGGATGCCCGCTTTGCGAGGCTGGAGGGCGGAGACTCCGAGGAGGTGGAACTCTGGTCCAAGATGGTGGACTGGAGCCTTGCAGATTTCCGTTCTTTCTATGAAGCACTCGACATCCACATCGACTTCACGATCGGTGAAAGCTTTTACTTCCAGGCCGGTAATGAGGTGATCGAGACCGCTCTGCGCGACGGCCGGGCATTCGAGTTCACGGAGAGTCGCCTGCGCGAGGAAATCGCCAAGATCGAGCAGGCCATGTCTGCCGGTGAGATCACCTCCGCCGTTCGCGACCGGACTGTGGAGTTCGCCCGGAAGGATCTCGGAGCCATCGTCGTTCCTCTTCCAGGAAACGAGCGGTTCGTGGTCCGCAGGTCGGACGGCCGGAGCATCTACGCGACACGCGACGTCGGAGCCATCAAGCTCCGCCGTGATATCTTCGACCCGTCCGGCATCTACTATGTCGTGGGCCAAGAGCAGCGCGTCCATTTCGCGCGGCTCTTTCAAGCTGTCGAGGTCCTGGGTATCGCAGGCCGTGACGAACTGGACCTCCGGCACATCTACTTCGGCTTCTACGTCGATGAGAAGACTGGCCGGAAGCTCTCAAGCCGAGACAGCGTCGCCGGAGTGAACGATCTACTGAAGATGTCATTCGAGCACTTTTGGAAGAGGTCTGCGGAGCGCGGCACGATGACGGAGGAGGAACTCTCCGTCGCCGCCCAGCAGCTGGCGGTCGGCTCGCTCGTCTTCAACGACCTCAAGCAGGACATGAAGACGACTGTCGCCATGGCTCGCGGAGATCTTTCTCCGACCTTGACGGCCTTCGAGAAGTCAGGAGGACCGTATGTCGTCTACACCGCATGCCGCGCACGGGCAATCCTACGGAAATGGGGCAAGCCCGTGCCGAGTCTAGTTGACCTGACACATTTCGAGGTCAGCGACCAAGAGGCGCAGCTCATTCTCAAGTTGCAGGAGTTGCCAAGCAAGATTACCAGAGCAACAGGCGAGGATAGCCCGGCCATTCTCGTCCGCTATCTACTGGATCTGGCAGCACTCTACAATTCATACTATACGACCTCGCCAGTCCTTGAGGGCGAGGCCGCCAACGAATTTCGACTGATGATCACTCGGGCTGTTCAGTACACGCTGGTTAACGGGCTGCGTCTCTGTCACGTCGAGTGTCCCCCGAAGATCTGACGTGTAGTACCTCGAAGACGGCGTGCCGCGAATTCTGAGGTCATCAGACGGCGGGGTCAAATGGTCGTAGCGACGCCCGGACGGGATGATCGTGATGGCGTCGGGGGACTGGATGGTGGATGGGCCGGCGGGAGCAGTTGACAATCGAGGAACGGGAGCTGATTTCTCGGGAGTTGAGCACGAGCCGGTCGGCTCGGTTCATCGCGAAGGAATTCGGCCGGCACCACTCGACGATCTCACGAGAAATCGAGCGTAACGGCGGCGGGCAGGTCTATCGGGCGGTGGAGGCGCAGGTCCGTGGCGGGCTGCGGACCCAGCTGACGCTCGCGCTGCGCAAGGGCCGGGCCAGGCGGGTGAACCGGTCCCGGGCGACCGTGGCCCGTGGGCGGATCGTCGACATGACCGTCGCCACCCGCCTGCCCGTCTATTTCCGCGACCCGCACTTGCCGTCGCAGCGCGGGTCGAACGAGAACACCAACGGGTTGCTGCGCCAGTATTTTCCGAAGGGAACCGGCCTGTCGTTGCATGCCCAGGCCGGGCTTGATAAAATCGCCGAACAGCTGGATGGCAGGCTGCGGCAGACGCTGGGTTGGGCGAAGCCGGTCGCGGTCTTCAACGATTTGTTGGCAAGGCACGTGTCGCTATGACCGCCTGATTCCGCCGTTCTCACGTGCCCACGGGCGAGTATTACCTGCCTCGGCGAGAAGCTCCTCATCCCGCGGCCGTCCCGAGGCGGAATCCGTCCGGCGTGGGCCAGGCTTGCCTCATGATCCATAATGATCATTGACTGGAGTGGGTCGTGTGGGCGGCGTACCGGGCACCATTAGGGCAAGCAGCACCAGGACAACCACCAGGACAACGTCGTCGTCTTCCTTGTAGCCCTCGCGGTAGTCCTCGCCCATCGGGATCGGGCCGACCGGCGGTGGATCGCCGAACGCCGGGGCCTGGGAGGGACAGCGGCCGACCGACGGCCGCGGGTGTCCGGGGAGGACCGGGCGCACGAGCCGCCGCCGGTGGGCGGCCGGGGCAGACCCCCGTCCACCGGCGGCTTCCAGCGATGGCTTCCAGCGATGGTGGCGGGTGGGTCAACGCGGAGCATGGACCGGGGAGGAGGACGCGGCGTGCCACCGGGCACGTGGGGAGCGGGAGGCGGGGCCGACCTGCGAGGATCGTGGGCATGGTGGTTCCGTCTGCCGCGCCGGCATCCGAGGAGCTGTTCCGGCGCGTCGAGCGTGTTGTTCCCGGTGGGGTCAATTCTCCGGTCCGAGCCTTCCGTGCCGTCGGCGGCACGCCGCGCTTCATGGTGGCGGGCAACGGCCCCTATCTGACCGATGCGGACGGGCGTACCTACATCGACCTGGTGTGCTCGTGGGGGCCGATGATCCTCGGCCATGCCCATCCGGCCGTCGTCGAGGCGGTGTCGCGCGCCGTCTCGGCCGGCACCAGCTTCGGCACCCCCACACCGGGGGAGGTGGAGCTCGCGGAGCTGATCGTCGACCGGGTCGGCCCGGTCGAGAAGGTACGCCTGGTCAACTCCGGCACCGAGGCGACGATGAGCGCCGTGCGGCTGGCCCGGGGTTTCACCGGCCGGTCGACCATCATCAAGTTCGCCGGCTGCTACCACGGGCACGTTGACGCGCTGCTCGCCTCCGCCGGTTCCGGAGTGGCGACCCTCGGGTTGCCGGACACCCCGGGAGTCACCGGCGCCGCCACCGCGGACACCATCGTTCTGCCCTACAACGATCTCGCGCTGGTCGAGGCGGTCTTCGTCGAGCGCGGTGAGACGATCGCGGCGGTCATCACGGAGGCCGCCGCCGCCAACATGGGGGTCGTCCCGCCGCTGCCCGGCTTCAACGCCGGGTTGCGCCGGCTGTGCGACATCCACGGCGCGCTGCTCATTCTCGACGAGGTGATGACCGGGTTCCGCATCTCACGCGCCGGCTGGTGGGGCAACGAGGGCGCGATCGAGGACTGGTCGCCGGACCTGTTCACCTTCGGCAAGGTGATGGGCGGCGGGCTGCCCGCGGCGGCCTTCGGCGGGCGGGTGGACGTGATGGCCAGGCTCGCACCCGCCGGCCCGGTGTACCAGGCGGGCACGCTGTCGGGTAACCCGATTGCCGTCGCCGCTGGACTCGCCACCCTGCGGGCCTGCACCGATGAGGTCTACGCCACCGTCGACACCCGCGCCGCCGACGTGGCCGGGATCGTCTCAACCGCGTTGACCGAGGAGGGCGTGGCCCACCTGCCGAGCAGCGCCGGATCGCTGTTCAGCTTCTTCTTCACCGACGCCGCCACCGTGGTCGACTACGCCGGCGCCCAGGCGCAGAACACCGCCCGGTACGCGGCGTTCTTCCACAGCATGCTCGACGCCGGGATCTACCTGCCGCCGTCGGCGTTCGAGGCGTGGTTCGTCTCGGCCGCGCATGACGACGAGACGGTGGAGCGGATCGCCGCGGCGGCACCGGCGGCCGCACGTGCCGCCGCGGCGGTACCCGAGCCGGTGACCGTCTCCGCCTCTCCCGAGGGGCGGGCATGACGGAGCCGACTTCGTTGACCCGGGTGCATCTGGTTCGCCACGGCGAGGTCTTCAACCCGGAGAAGATCCTCTACGGCCGGCTGCCGGGGTTCCGGTTGTCCGACAAGGGCCAGCAGCAGGCGAAGGTCACCGCGGAGTTCCTCGCGGAGCTGGACGTCGCGGCCGTGGTCGCGAGTCCGCTGGATCGTGCCCAGCAGACCGCTGCGCCCATCGCCGCGGCGCACGCACTCGCCGTCCAGGTCGACCCGCGGCTGATCGAAAGCCGCAACGCCTTCGAGGGCAGAACGTTCGAGGCCGGCCCGGCGGTGGTCCGGTACCCCGCCCTGTGGCGCCTGCTACTCAATCCGTTCCGCCCATCCTGGGGCGAACCGTACGACGAGATCGCAGCGCGGATGCTCGTGGCTGTCGTGGAATGGCGCGACGCCCACCCCGGTCGGCACGTCGTGCTCGTCAGCCACCAGCTTCCGGTCTGGACGGCTCGGCGTGCCCTGGAGAGAGTGCCCCTCTGGCACCGTCCCGACCGGCGGCAGTGCGGGCTGGCGAGCGTCACCACGGCCGTCTACCGGGAGTCCGAGCTCGTCGGCGTCGAGTACGCGGAGCCGAACGGGCCGACCGCGAACACGCCTGGATCGGTCGGCGCCTGACGAACTCCACCGGTCCCGAGTCACCGGCGCCGGCCGTCGCTGCCCCGCCGGCCCTCGCGGCCCTGCGGGCCGTGCTGCCGTTCCTGCGCTGCCCCGTGTGCGGCGCCGCGCTGCACCCGGCGGACAGATCCCTGCGCTGTCCCGCCGGGCACGACTTCGACGTCGGCCGCGGCGGCTATGTCAACCTGCGCACCGGCCGGACTCGGCGGGTCGTCGGCGACAGCGCCGTCATGGTCGCCGCGCGGGAGTCCTTCCTCGGTGGTGGCCACTACGGGCCGCTCATCGCCCGGCTGGCCCAGATCGCGTATCCCGTCCCCGGGGGGCCATTCGGGCCGCCCGGGCCATTCGGGCCGCCCGGTCGGGTGATCCTCGACATCGGTGCCGGGACCGGGCACCATCTGGCCGGCGTGGTCGGTGCGCGACCGGACGCCGTCGGCCTCGCCGTCGACGTCTCCAAGTACGCCCTGCGTCGCGCGGCGCGTGCCCATCCCCGGATCGGCGCGGTCTCCTTCGACGTCGCCGCCCCCTGGCCGGTGGCCGACCACGCCGTCGCCGTGCTCCTCGACGTCTTCGCGCCGCGCAACCTGGCCCAGATGCACCGGGTGCTGCGCCCCGACGGGCTGCTCATCGTCGTCACCCCCGGGCCGGGCCATCTCGCCGAGCTGCACGGCCCGCTCGGACTCGTCGGGATACAGGCGGGCAAGAGCGACCGGCTCGACGAACGGACCACCGGACGGTTCGAGCCGATCATTGTCGAGCACGTTGACGTTCCGCTCACGCTGAACACCGACCAGATCGTCGACCTGGCTCTGATGGGCCCGACCGGCCATCACCGGGCGCCCGACCAGCTGCGCCGACGGGCCGAAACCGCCTTCCCCGGGAGCGCCACCGTCACGGCCCGTTTTCAGATCCGCGGTTACTGTCCGCTCCCGGTCCCGCCGGTGGCCGGCGGCCGGTGACGGCGGCGGAACGGTGCCCGCCTGGCAGATGGAGCCCACAGGTGTCCTTCGTCGAGAAGCCCATGCGCGTCTCGCGGCCCCTCCACCTACCCTGAGTTGAGTTCTACAGTTGGTCGTAGACAGGTTCCCGGGTGGGAAGGGGCAGGGCACATACTGGTTCGCGTGGCGGAGAAGGGATGGCGGTCCGCGTCGGATGACAGGTCGGGCCCGCCGGTGACAGGCATTGCCCCGATGCGGCGGACACGCCGGGCCTGGTCGGCCCGCCGTGTCCGCCGGGCGGGACGCATCGCCTTGGCCGCCGTGGCGCTCGCGGCGGCCGGGCTGCTGGCCGCCTGCTCCCCCGGGGCGAACTCGGTCGACGCCACCGGTGGTGGGGGCTACGGCTTCGTCCAGCAGGCGGCCGGGCAGGACTTCGCCGCCCCCGGAAACCGGCATCCAGCACCCCCCCTGTCCGGTAAGACTCTCGACGGGACCTCCCTCGACCTCTCGTCCTACCGAGGGAAGATCGTTGTGATCAATTTCTGGGCCTCGTGGTGCGCTCCCTGCCGCGCGGAGACGCCAGGCCTGGTCCAGCTGGCCAAGGACAACCCCACGGTGGCGTTCCTCGGTGTCAACGAGAAGGACACCGTCTCCGGTGCGAAGGCCTTCACGCAGGACTTCGGCAGGTCCTACCCGAGCATCGTCGACAAGCTGGGCACCCTCGCCGCGGGCTGGCCGGTCGCTCCGGGCCTCCCGTCGACGTTCGTGCTCGACCAGAACGGGCGGATCGCGGCCCGGTTCACCGGTGGTGTGCTGCCCGACGACCTGAAGCCCGCGTTGAGCCGTCTGCAGGCCGAGGCGTGAGCGGGCACCGTTTGCCCGGGGCGGAGGACCCGCGGTGAGCGTGGTCGGGCTCATCACCGACGGGCCGGTCCTGCTCGCCGCGCCGGTCGCCGCCGCGGCGGGACTGCTCTCTTTTCTTTCCCCCTGCGTCCTTCCGCTGGTGCCGGGCTATCTCAGCTTCGTCACCGGCCTGTCCGGGGCGGAGCTTCAGGATCGTTCGAGGCGAGTTGCCGCCACCCCGGGCGGGCTGCCGGGCCGGGCACCGGCGATGCCGGCGGTGTCCGTAGCGGTGCCGGGCATGGCGGTGGCCGGCGGGGCGGCGGTCCCTGGTGCCCTCGCCCGGGACGACGAGGGGACCGGGTCGCCCGGGCCGCGGCTGTACCGGCTGCGCGCGGGGGGGCGGGTCGCCGCGGGCACGGGTCTGTTCGTGCTCGGCTTCACCGCGGTCTTCGTGTCCTACGGCGCGGCGTTCGGTGGGCTCGGGCAGTGGCTCACCCGCCATCAGGTCGGCGTCAGCCAGCTCCTCGGGGTTGTCACCATCGTGATGGGACTCGCGTTTGCCGGCGTGTTCTCCCGGCTGTCCTGGGCGAACAGGGAGTGGCGCATCCACCGGTTGCCGGCGTCCGGCCTGCTCGGCGCGCCCGTGCTGGGGGCGCTCTTCGGAATCGGCTGGACGCCTTGCCTCGGCCCGACGTTGTCGGCCGTCCTGGGGCTGGCGGTGACGAGCGCGACGGCGCAGCGGGGAGCGGTCCTCTCCGCGGTGTACTGCCTCGGGCTTGGGCTGCCGTTCCTCGCCGTCGGACTGGCTTTCCGACGTGCCGTCGGCGCCCTGCGGGTGCTGCGACGGCATACCCGCATCCTGACCCTGCTCGGCGGCATGCTGCTCGTCACGGTCGGAGTGCTTCAACTCACGGGGGAGTGGGCCGACCTGGTTGCGAACCTACGGCCCTACGCCCCCGGCTTCTCGGAGACGTCGCTGTGACCTCCTCAACCCGTTCGAACGCCCGGCTCGCGCCTGCGTCCGGAACCGTCGATCCCGCAGCACTCGCCGTCGATCCCGCGCCACTCGCCGCCGGGTCCGTCGACGTCGAACCCATCAACACTGTCGAGGTCGAGTCCGACCTTGAGAAGCCCGACCTTGAGAAGTCCGACCTCGATTCCGCCGTCGAGTCCGCGGGATTCGGCTCCGACGCGGCGGCCAGCGCGCGCCGTCTGCCCGAGGGGCATGCCGACGCCCGCGCCGCAGCCCCCGAGGCGTTCGACCCGCCGGACAGCGCGGCCGGTCCGTCGTCCGACGACCCCGGTACGCCGACCGACGGACCGGGGCGCGCTCCCGGCGCCGGTGGCCGGTTCACCCGGCATCCGGCCCTTGCCCTCGCCGTCCGGTCCTGGCGTCAGCTCACCAGCATGCGTACCGCGCTGCTGCTGCTGTTCCTGCTGGCCCTGGCTGCCGTGCCCGGATCGCTCCTGCCGCAACGCGCCATCAACCCGATGCGGGTGGAGCAGTACCGCGCCGACCACCCCACCCTCGGTCCGCTGCTCGACCGGTTCTCCGGGTTTGACGTCTTCGCCGCGTCCTGGTTCGCAGCGATCTACCTGCTGCTGTTCATCTCCCTGATTGGCTGCCTGTCGTCCCGGATCCGCTGGCATGCCAGAGCGTTGTTCACCGCGCCGCCGAAGGCCCCGGCCCGGCCCGGCCGGCTGCCCGGCGGCAGCGCCTGGACGAGTCCGATGGAGCCCGCCGACGCGATGGCGGCTGCCCGGCAGGCGCTGCGCCGACGGCGCTTCCGGGCCACGGCCACGGCTGGGGAGGCCCACGACGCGAAGGGGACTGCCGACCACTCCGTCGCAGCGGAGAAGGGGTACCTGCGCGAGACCGGCAACCTCGTCTTCCACATTGCCCTGGTGGGGCTGCTCGCCGCGGTGGGCTTCGGTTCCTGGTACGGATACTCCGGGACCGTGCTCGTCGTTTCCGGGAGCGGGTTCGCGAACACGATCATCTCCTATGACCAGTTCAACGCTGGTCAGCGCGTCGACACCGCGAAGCTGCGTCCGTTCTCGCTCACGCTGGACCGGTTCAACGCCACGTTCCAGCCAAGCGGCCAGCCGTCCGACTTCCGCGCCGACGTCACGTATGCCGCCGCGCTGAACGCCCCGACCCGCAAGGCGACCATCCGCGTCAACCATCCGCTGGTGATCGGCAACGCCAAGATTTACCTCATCGGGCATGGATTCGCCCCGCACTTCGTGCTTCGCGACGCCGCGCGCAAGGTCGTCTGGGAGGCGAACGTGCCGTGTACCCCGCGGGACGGCATGTTCACCTCAACCTGCACCGTCAAGATCCCCGATACCGGACTGCCCGCGCTGGGCGCCCGCAAGGAGCCCCAGCAGCTGGCCTTCAGCGGCGTGTTCACGCCGACCACCCGCCTCGACCCGACCCAGGGATACGTCTCCGCGTTCCCCGCCGCCCGCGCGCCCGGTCTGACGATCACGGGATTCGTCGGCAACCTCCATCTCAACGAGGGCATTCCACAGAACGTCTACACGGTCGACACCCGCGACCTGCGCCAGATCACGATGACGGGTCCGGCGGGCAGCGAGCGCACCGCGCAGGTCCTGGCCCTCGACAACCCGCGGCAGCGCACCCTTACCGGGCTACCCGGCGGGATGAGCCTCGAGGCCGACCGCGTAGCCGAGTTCGCCACCTTCCAGGTCAAGTCCGACCCGTTCAAGGGCGAGGCGTTGCTCTTCGCGGTCCTCATCATCATCGGGCTGATCGCGAGTCTTCGGGTGCGCCGCCGCCGGGTATGGGTGCGGGCCCGGCCAGCGGCCGCAGGTGGGTGCACGGTGGAGATCGGTGGGCTGTCCCGCTCCGACGCCGACGGGTTCGCCGTCGAGCTGGCCCAGCTCACGACCCTGCTCCGGGAGGCCACCGGGCCCGCGGGCACCGACCGGTCCGTGCCGACCGCCTCGGAATCGCGCGGCGCCGAACCAGCCAGTACCGAACCAGCCAGTACCGAACCCAGTAGTACCGAACCGGGTGGCACCGCAGCCGGCGATGCCGCGTCGAGTGCCAGCGAACGGGAGCACTGATGGCGGTCAACGAGGGCGTAGCCAGCCTTTCCGATCATCTGTTTGGCAGCGGCGAGGCGGTGTACGCCACGGCGATGCTCGGCTACGCGGCCGAGTTCGCGTTCAGCCGGCTCGGCCTGCGCCACGACGTGGCTCAGGAGGCGGCGGCCGTCCCGGCACGGCAGGGGGCCGGGCAGCCGGCGGCGCTGATCGGGGCGGCGGCCGGCGGGATCGGCGCCGCCGCCGATCCCGCCGAGGCAGCCGGCCCGACCGACGGGGCCGCGGCCCCGATCGACCCGTCCGACCCCGCCGCCGTGGCCCTCGCTGCGGCCCGGGCCCGGGAGATCGAGGCTGTCCGGCGGCGGGCGAACG
>NZ_CDXDOS010000062.1:0-5247 GCF_978021245.1 Frankia sp. CoBUL1 | reverse complement strand
TCGCCGTCGCGCTGACGGTCGTCGGCTGGACGCTGCACCTGGGGTCCGTTATCACTCGTGGCCTCGCGGCGGACCGGGTGCCCTGGGGCAACATGTACGAGTTCTCGTCGATGATCTGCCTGATCGCGGTCACGACGTTTCTCGCCCTGATGATCCGGCAGCCGGTCCGGTGGTTGGGCGTCTTCGTCATGCTGCCGGTCGTGCTCTCGCTTGGTTTCGCCGGCACTGTGCTCTATGTCGCTGCGGGACCGCTGGTGCCCGCGCTCAACTCGTACTGGCTCAAGATCCATGTGGTCGGTGCGATCGTCGCCAGCGGGGTGTTCCTGGTCTCCGCCGTGACCACGGTGTTGTTCCTCATCAAGGAGCGTTGGGAAAATCGGCTGGCCGAGGTCGCGGCCGGACGGGCTGACGCGAGCCAGGCCATGCAGCGCCGGGGCGGCATCGTCATGCGCCTGCCGTCGTCGGCGGCGCTCGACACCCTGTCCTACCGGGTCATCGCGTTCGCGTTCCCGATCTGGACCTTCGCGATCATTGCCGGGGCGATCTGGGCGGAATCAGCATGGGGCCGCTACTGGGGGTGGGACCCCAAGGAGACGTGGTCGTTCATCACCTGGGTCTGCTACGCCGCCTACCTGCACGCCCGCGCGACGGCCGGATGGCGTGGGCGGCGGGCCGCGGCGATCTCGCTGCTGGCCTTCAGCGCCCTGTTCGTGGACTACTACCTGGTGAATCTGGTCATCTCGGGGCTGCACTCCTACGCCGGCATCTGACCCTCCCCACGGCTGCTGGTCCCTGGTCCCGGCCTGGCCCGCCGGGGAGAACGGGCGGGCCACCCGCAGCCTGCGGAGAACACCCCGCTCGGCCGCGTACCGGAACGACGGACCGCTGCTCGTCCCGGTGCGCGGAGCCGGTCAGCCGCGGGCTCGTGGCCCTGGATCCCCCGCGTCCATGCGGCTCAGCCGCGGGACGATGACGACGGAGGTCCGGCCTCGCCCTTGCGGATCCGGGCGGACAGCTCCCGCATGAAGTCCGGGTCGTCGTCGGGACCCTTCGGCCGGACGGCGGCCCGGCGGGTGCCCGTCCGCGCGCTGTACCGGCCGAAGCCGCCATCACGCCGGCTGTCGATGCCCCAGGACGATCGTTGCCCGAAGGCCGGATGGTCGGAGACCGGCCGGCGCAACGGCCGCTCGCCGACGCTGTTCGCGCGAGGTCGACCGAAGAAAAACCATCCGGCGGTGCCGAAGATACCAAGGAAGATCACTGCTACGATCCACGCGAGTTTGGGCATGATCCGAACCTCCTCGGGGGGTGTCCCGAAGACATCGATGATCGCGTAAGCCCAAACACCAATGATCACAAACGTCAGCGCGAGGCCCAGCACCGGCCGGTCGCTCCTTCCTGCTTTTCTTGATCGTTATGTCCGTCTTGACCTGTCAGGTATGGAACATCCGATCCGCGGGCATCTAATCCCCGACCCGTGGCGAAACCCCCGACCCGTGGCGACGTCACGGACGGATGGCGTCACGGACGGGCGACCTCACCAGATGGGTCAGGCGAGCACGTACCGTCCGCTATGGCCCGCGACGGACGTACATGTCGTGGTGATGGCCGGCCCGTGTATCTCTAGTGTGCCTTCCGCGCCGCCTCCTCGTCCTCCCGGTCCGTTATCCGACGAGGCCGTGCCCGGGACGTGACGTGTTGAACTGGGATCGTGACCACCTGTGGGCGGTCGGGCATCCACCCGTGGCGACTGCGAGGATGGAGGTCATGGCCTGGGCGGATCTGCGTGCGTTCCTTGCTCATCTCGAAAGGCGGAAGGATCTGCGCCGCGTCACCGTACCCGTCGACCCGCGTCTCGAGGTCACCGAGATCGTGACCCGGGTGGTACGGGAGCGCGGGCCGGCTCTGCTGTTCGAGTCCCCGGCCGGCGCCGACATGCCGCTGGCGATCAATGTGTTCGGCACCGAGGAGCGGATGGCTGCCGCGCTCGGCGTCGAGGCGCTGGACGACATCGGTGAACGGCTCGGCGCGCTGCTGCGCCCGCAGCTGCCGATCGGCCTGTCCGGATTGCGTGAGGCGTTCGGCAAGGCGGCGTCGCTCGCCTCGGTCCCGCCCCGCCGGGTCCGGACCGCGCCCTGCCAGGACGTCGTCCTCAAGGGTCCGGACGTCGACCTGTTCCGGCTGCCGGGGGTGCACGCCTGGCCGAACGACGGCGGGGCCTTCCTCAACCTCGGTCTGACGCACACAAAGCACCCCGAGACCGGGGCGCGTAACCTCGGGATGTACCGGTTGCAACGCCATGACGCACGCACCGTCGGCATGCACTGGCAGATCCACAAGGACTCCAACGCGCATCACGCGGTCGCCGAGCGGCGTGGGGAGCGGCTGCCGGTCGCCATCGCGTTCGGGTGTGACCCGGCGGTGACCTACGCCGCGTCCGCGCCCCTGCCTGCCGACCTCGACGAGTACCTGTTCGCCGGTTACCTGCGCGGCGAGCGGGTGGAGATGGTCGACTGCCTCTCCGTCCCGCTGCGGGTGCCCGCGAACGCACAGGTGGTGATCGAGGGCTGGCTCGAGCCGGGGGAGCGGCTGCCCGAGGGGCCGTTCGGCGACCACACCGGCTTCTACACGCCCGTCGAACCGTTCCCGGCGCTGCACGTCGACGTGATGACGATGCAGCGTGACCCGGTGTTCCAGACGATCGTGGTCGGTCGGCCGCCGCAGGAGGACGGCCCGATGGGCAAGGCCACCGAACGGATCTTCCTGCCACTGGTCAGGATGATGATTCCCGAGATCGTCGACTACGACCTGCCCGAGGCGGGGGTGTTCCACAATTGCTGCATCGTCTCCATCGAGAAGCGTTATCCGAAGCACGCGCAGAAGGTGATGAACGCGGTATGGGGGGCCGGGCTGCTGTCGTTGTCGAAGCTGATCGTGGTCGTCGACGCCGACTGCGACGTGCACGACTACCACGAGGTCGCTTGGCGCGCCTTCGGCAACGTCGACTATGCCCACGACCTGATCACCACCATCGGGCCGGTGGACCATCTCGACCACGCCGCCTACGAGCAGTTCTGGGGCGGCAAGGTCGGTGTGGACGCGACCCGCAAGCTACCGAGCGAGGGTTACCGGCGCGACGGCGGCTGGCCGGAGGAGATCGTCATGGACGAGGCGGTCCGCGAACGGGTCACCCGCCGATGGAAGGAGTATGGCCTGTGACCGTCCTCCGTTTTTCTTGCCTAGCCAGAGGGACAAAAAGGACGCTGGGGCCTCTGGCTGGGCAAGGAACAAGGAGTGGTGATCGCGGTGAGTGACGCCGCGTGGGTGCCGGGCGCGTCGGAGCCGGTCGGGCGAGGGTCGGGAGCCGGCCCGGGACACGCCACCGGCCGGGTACGGGCGTTTCTGCGGCTCGTCGTCATCGAGCACTCGGTCTTCGCGCTGCCGTTCGCCTACATCGCGGCGCTCGCAGCCTCGTTCGCGGATTCCCGGTCGGTGCACTGGTCGGACCTCGCCCTCGTCACCGTGGCGATGGTCGCGGCCCGAACTTTCGCCATGGCCGCAAACCGGGTCATCGATCGCGCGATCGACGCCCGTAATCCGAGGACGGCGAACCGAGAGCTGGTCACCGGCGTGGTCTCGGTGCGTACGGCGGTCGTCGGCGCCGCGGTCGCGCTCGCCGTCTTCCTCACCTCCGCCGCGGCCTTGTCCTGGCTCTGCCTGCTGCTCGCGCCGGTCGCCGTCGCGCCGCTCGTCGTCTACCCCTACGCGAAACGGTTCACCGACTTCCCACACGCCGTGCTCGGCATCGCCCAGGCGGCGGCCCCGGTCGGCGCGTGGATCGCGGTCACCGGTGAGTGGTCCTGGGCCGCCCTGGTGCTCGGCCTTGCGGTCGGTAGCTGGATCGGCGGCTTCGACGTGATCTACGCCTGCCAGGATGCCGAGGTCGACCGGCGCATCGGCGTGCGTGCGGTGCCGGCCCGGTTCGGGGTGCGGGCCGCGCTCATTGGTTCCACGGTTACGCATATGATCACCTTTGCGTTGTTCATCGTCTACGGGCTGATGGACAGCGCCGGTCCGTGGTGGTGGGCTGGGCTCGTGCTGACGGCGGCGGCATTCTGCTATGAGCACGCCATCGTGTCCCCGAACGACCTGTCGCGGGTCAACCGGGCCTTCCTCACCGCGAACGGATTCGTCGGCATCGTCTTGTTCCTCTTCGCCGTTGTCGATCTCGCCAGCCGTGGTCTGGCCGTCTGAGCATCGGATTCGTCATGGCCGATGTGTTCACTGCCCCCGAGGAGGGGGCCGGAGCACGCCTGCCGTGGGTGGTCGGGGTGAGCGGTGCCAGTGGAACCCCCTACGCGGCCGCGGTGCTGCGTGGCCTGCTGGCCGCTCGGCTGCCAGTCGATCTGGTGCTGTCCCGCGCGGCCCGCCTGACCCTGCTCGATGAGACGGGTATCGCCTGGCGTGACTCCGCCTGGGCGAAAGCCCTGGTCACGTGGCTGTCCATGCCCCTGGGCGGGGTGTCACCTCCGGAGGGTCCGTCGGCGCGGCTGGCCGATCGTGACGTGCTGGCCGATCGTGACGTGCTGGCCGATCGTGACGTGCTGGCCGATCGTGACGTGCTGGCCGATACGGTGTCCACCCTCGTCGCGGTACATGCCCCTGGTGATCTGGGGGCGCCGACGAGCAGCGGTTCGTACCCGACTCGCGGGATGATCGTTGTCCCGGCGAGCACCGCCTGCCTGGCCGGTATCACCCTGGGACTGTCCAAGGATCTGTTGCAGCGGTCGGCGGATGTCACGCTCAAGGAAGGCCGCCGTCTGATCGTCGTCCCGCGGGAGATGCCCTACACTCGCGCGACGCTGCGCCACATGCTGGACCTGCACGACGCCGGGGCGGTGGTGGCCGCGGCGAGCCCGGGGTTTTACGCGGGTGTGCGGACGGCTGGCGATCTCGTCGACTTCGTGGCCGGGCGGGTGCTGGACGCCGCCGACGTGCCGCACACGCTCTTCCGGCGTTGGACCGGCGAGCTCGGCGGCGCCCGCCGTGACCTGGCGGACCGCCGTGACCTGCTGGAGGTCGAGACGGCGCCACCGGCCGGGTGACGCCTGTTCCCCCTGGCGCAGGCCCCACCCCGACAGGCACAGTTGTCGGGAACGGGCCCCGACCGGGGCCGCGGTGCCGGCGGGATGAGGACGATATGGCGACGGGTGGGCGCGGACCGACGAGGAACCGGGGCCGGGGAAC
>NZ_CDXDOS010000061.1:0-16548 GCF_978021245.1 Frankia sp. CoBUL1 | reverse complement strand
CCTCGACCGTCGCCCTGGTCCTCGCGTCGTCCGAGAACGGGCCCGTGTTCGACGAGACTGCCCGCGGTGTCGGCGCCGATCTCGGACTGGATCTTGCGCTGCTGATCGAGTCCGAGTCCCTGCGCGGCGATGCGGGTTCGGTGCTGGTGGTGCCGTTGGCCCGGACGGCTCGGCCGACCCGGCTGCTCGTGGTCGGCATCGGCGCCGGTCAACCGGGTGACTGGCGGGCCGCGGGTGCCGCGCTCGCCCGCCGCGCCGGGGCACCGGACCGGCTCGCGGTGGTGGCGGAGCCCGGCGATCCGAGCCTGCGGGCCTTCACCGAAGGCCTGGCGCTGGGCGCCTACCGGGCCGCTGGCGTGCTCGACCGGGCTGCTGGCGTGCCCGAGCCGGCCGGCGGAGCGCTCGACCCGGCCGGCCGGCCCAGGCCGGAGAACGGCGCGCCCGGCAACGTCATCGTGCTCACCGGTCGGGCGGACGGGCCCGGGGCGGTGGCCGCGGTCGACGCCGCGCGGGCGGTGGCCACCGGGGTGTACATCGCCCGCGATCTGGTCAACATGCCGAGTCTGGTGAAGTCACCCGAGTGGCTGGCGAACCGTGCCGTGCGCATCGCCGCGTCGGCGGGTCTCGACGCGACCCTGTTCGGCCCCGACGATCTTCCGGCGCAGGGCTTCGGGGGGTTGTGCGCCGTCGGTGAGGGTTCCCCTCGGCCGCCCTACCTGGTCAAACTCGAATATCACGGGCCACCGCGGACTTCTGGCGAGGCCGGGTCGGCGGGATCCATCGGGTCGGCGGAGCCGGATGGTTCGCCGGCGGGCCGCTTCACCGATGGTCACCGGGTCCTGGTCGGGAAGGGAATCACCTTCGACTCGGGTGGGCTCTCCCTGAAGCCGGCCGTCCCGATGGCCGGCATGAAGACCGACATGGCGGGCGCGGCGGCGGTGCTCGGGGCGATGACCGCGCTGCCGGCGTTGAACGTGCCCGGGCGCGTCACCGGCCTGCTCTGTCTGGCGGAGAACATGATCGGTGCGACTGCCATGCGTCCCGGCGACGTCATCACCTGCTGGGGCGGGACCACGGTGGAGGTACTGAACACCGACGCCGAGGGTCGCCTGGTGCTGGCGGACGGCCTCGCCTACGCCGCGGGCGCGCTCGACGCGGATGTCATCGTCGATCTCGCCACGCTGACCGGAGCGATCGCCGTGGCGCTCGGCCGGCGCACCGCCGGGCTGTTCAGCTCGGACGACCAGCTGGCGCCGGCGCTGTCCGCCGCGGCGGACAGCGCCGGGGAACGGGTGTGGCGGCTGCCGTTGGTGGAGGAGTACCGGGCGGCGATCGACTCGCCGGTGGCGGACCTTGCCAACATCGGCCGGGCGCTGGACGTCGGGGGCGGTTCCATCACCGCGGCGCTGTTCCTGCGGGAGTTCGCGGGCCGGCGGCCCTGGGCACATCTGGACATCGCGGGCACCGCACGGTCGGACGCCGACGACGGCGAGATCAGCCGGGGCGGCACCGGGTGGGGGGTGCGTACCCTGCTGACCTGGCTGTCGAGTGGGCCGTCCCAGACACCGGCGGCCTGAGTAGAGCCCCCGGAACTCCCGGATGCCCCCGATGTCCTGGATGTCCTGGTGTTGCCGGGCCGCGAGGGGATCTCAGGCCGAGAGACGCAGGAGCGCGGCCTCGTATTCCCGGGCGATGTCCGCGGTGAGGACCAGGGAGACCCGGAGCACCACGGTGCGCTGGACGAAGACGTACTCGGTGACGAGCGGGTTGTCGGCGGTGACGGTGAGGAGCTTCGTCGCCCGCTGCTGCGCGCTCGCCGCGTCCGCGAAGACCTCGATCGCGCCCGCGGGGCTTCCGGAGACCTCGTTGACGCCCACCCGCGGATCGCTGAAGGCGATTCTGCTGGTGTAGCCGTTCGTCCGACCCAGGAGACGATCCGGGTCGGTGGCCGCGGTGTAGACGACGGTGGTGTGCAGCGGCAGGCCTGCGCCGGCCATCCGGATCGCCACCTGCTCGGCGGTAAGGCCGGCGAGGCCGCCTTCCGCGGCCGGCGGGGTGGGTACGGCCGTCGGGGAGGGGGTGGCGCTCGGTGCGGACGGGTGGGCGGAGCGCGCGCCGTGCGCCGGTCCCACCAGACGGTTCAGCGTGTAACCGGCGATCCCGGCTAGGACCGCCACGACGAGGACGAACGTGATGTAGGGCAGCAGGCTCTCACGTGGGGCGGGCGGTGGCTCGGCGCGGCTGTCGTAGGCGTCCCTGGCCCGGCTGTCATAGGCGTTGAAGTCGCCGTAATCGTCGCCGTAGTCGTCGTAGACGTCATAGCGCCGGTACTCCTGCGCGGCCGGTGCCATTTACTCCCCAAGGCGTAGGAATGTCACGCTTAAGCGCACCTTACGCGCCCACTGAGGAGCCACCGGGTACCGGCACGATCGGCCGGCCCCGATCGTGTTACCGCGGACCGGCCAGCTCGCCCGGGCTGCCGGTCACCCGCCCGAGGTGCTGGTCAGCCGACCGGGGAGGACTTGGCGACCACGGCGACCAAGAGGCCGCCGCCGGTGGTGAGGAGCATCTGGGTAAGCCGCACGTCGTCACGCACAGCTGTGGCGAGTTCGCGGACCGCCACCGCCTCGGGGCCGGTGGCCTGGCCCCGGGCCAAGGCCAGCACGCTGGCGAACGCCACCACGCCGCCCGGCCGCAGCAGCCGCAGGGCCTGGGCGAGGTATTCGGTGCCCTCACGCCGGTCCGCGTCACAGAACACGAGGTCATAGGCGCCGTCGGTCAGCCGGGGGAGAACGTCGAGGGCGCGGCCGGTGATCAGCCGGCTGCGCCCGGGGGTCATCCCCGCGTCGGCGTAGGTGCGCCGGGCCAGCCGAAGGTGCTCGGCCTCGACGTCGATGGTGGTCAGGGTTCCGTCAGGCCGCATCCCCCGCAACAGCCAGGTACCGGAGACCCCGGTACCTGTGCCGATCTCGACCACCGCGCGGGCGCCCACGGCAGCGGCAAGGAAGCGTAGGACCGCGCCGGTACCCGGGCTGACCGGGACGATCCCGACCTCCTCGGCTCGGGCGCGGGCAGCGCGAAGGATCGGGTCTTCCAGCAGGAAGCCCTCGGCGTAGGCGGCGGCGGACTCGAGTTCGCCGATGTCAGTGTCCGGCATGACTTCCTCAGCCTACGGGAACGGGAGACCGAGGACGCGCGTTCATCTGGTCAACGCGCATCGTGTCGAGGATCGAGGGGAGAAACATCGGTGTCCGCAGCGGGATTCGCCGCTCCCTGGCTGGCTCGTCGGGTACGTTTGACGCGAACCGACCGAGAGGCGGCCGTGGCTGCTCAGGACCCCGGGGCGGGCTCGGACGCCGCCGGCGTCGCCGCCACCGCAGAAGCTTCGGGTTGGGTTCCTCCTTCCTGGGAAGACGTGGTCCGTGAGCACGGCAACCGGGTCTATCGCCTCGCCTACCGCCTCACCGGTAATGCCCACGACGCCGAGGACCTGACACAGGACGTGTTCGTCCGGGTGTTCCGGTCGTTGGCGGACTACACCCCCGGCACCTTCGAGGGATGGCTGCACCGGATCACCACCAATCTCTTCCTCGACCGCATGCGTCGCCAGCAGAAGATCCGGTTCGATGCGCTGCCCGAGGACACCGAGCGACTGGCTGGCCGCGAGGCGAGCCCGGAGGCGGTCTACGCCGAGGCTCATCTCGACGCGGACGTCGAGGCCGCGCTCGCCGCTCTGCCGCCCGACTTCCGGGCCGCCGTCGTGCTGTGCGACATCGAGCAGCTCTCCTACGAAGAGATCGCTCAGACGTTGGGCGTGAAACTGGGCACAGTGCGTAGCCGGATCTCGCGCGGTCGGGCGATGTTGCGCGCGGCGCTGGCTGATCGCGCGCCACGTACTGGTGACGGCGCCGCGTTGTCCGCCGCCGTGACGGTCTCGGACGATGCCCTTCTCGCCGCGGAGCCCGCCGTCGGGCCGGTGGCGGCGGAGCTCGCCGAGGCGGACGTGGCGCCGCCGGACACGACCAGACCGCGTCGGGACCGAGGCGACGATGGGCGGCCCAGAAGCAGGGGACGGCATGGGCCCGTCGCCGCCGGGAGCAAGGGTGGTGCTCCGCGGGAGCGGCGGGCGTGACCGAGCATCTCGGCGATCGGATCTCGCCTCTCATCGACCATCAGCTTGATCATGACGCTCGCGACCGCGCGCTCGCGCATCTTGCCCGCTGCGGGGAGTGCCAGCGGGAGGTGGCGGCCCTGCGGATGGTCAAGGCACGGCTGGTTGCTCTCGATGGCCCGGATCTTCCTGGCGGCCTCGCGGTCCGGCTGCTGAGCCTGGGCGGTCCGACCGCGCTGCCCGCGCCCCCGCCGGGTTCGTCCCAGCGCTTCCCGCGGTCCCACCGCTCCCCGCAATCCCAGCGCTCCCAGTTCCGTCCTGCGCCGGACAGGCGGGGGCCTACCCGTCTCGACCCGGTCAGGCTTCCCGGGGCGTTCACGGTGACAGTACCGGCCCTGCTGCCGCGTTCCGTCGAGCTCCGACAGCCCCCCTTCGATCCTCGCCGGGGCGCCGGCACTCGTCCCGCCTCGCCCAGGCTCGCCGCTCGACCGGCGCCGGCAGCCACCGGCGGGGCGGCGCGCGGTCCGGGTCAGGCGGGCCGTCCCGCGTCGGGGCCCGCGCGTCAGCACCTGCGGCGGCCGGCCTCGCCCGCCCCACGCCGGCGGCTGCCGGCCCCGCACCGTCGTCCCACCCCCCGGACCAGCATGCGCCGAACCCTCCTCGGATCCGCCGCGCTGATGCTGCTCGCCGTCGCTGGTGCCGCCATCGCCGACGGCCAGGAGAGTACCCAGACGCCGGGGTCCGTCGCGGTGCCGACGGTGTCCTCGGTCGTCGCCCCGGGCGTTGCGAACGGCGTCCCGAGCCGGCTCACCCCGATGTTCGCCCCGGTCCGGGTGTCCTTGCGCCGTTGATCGTCCGCCCGTTCGGGCCGACTTGAGCAAATTCGGGCCGACCCGGGCGAACACGTTCCCCATCGACCCGGTCGGGGGTGTTTGAACGGGGGTATTCGGACGGGGTAGGCCGTCCCGGGTGCCGGGAGGCGGTCGGGGCCGTGAGTTTCAGGGGGTCGCCTGCTCCGTCTCTCGGCGCCAAGCCCTGGCTGGTCGCCTTTTCCGGCTGTCCGCCCCGGTCGCCGCCGGAAACCGGCGGGACGCATCTTTCCGGTACCTGAAAGACATTTTCTGGGTGTTCTGGAGGAGAGGTCTCGTCTGGCCTGATGTGAGGCTTTACCGTGTTACCCGCTCGGACGCGTCGCGCGTGCTTTCCAGGACGGAACCGGTCGCCGGCGTTCCGCCGTGCCATGCGACGAGCGAGTCGGGGAGGACGTGTGGACGTCAGCGACAACGAGGTGCCTGTCGCGAGCGTGGAACCGGTCGACCCGCCCGTACGGCCCCGACGTCTCGAGCGGTCATCCACGATGCGGTCGGTTCCCGCCGGCCCGGGCCACCGCGCCGATCCTTCCCGCCCTGGCGTCCCGCGAGCCGCCGGCGCGGCGCCTTCCGCCACCGACGGCAAGCCGCGGACCGATCAGGCCGGTGGCCGGGTCGCGGCGGCGCGCGACGAGACGACCGTCCCCTCGACCGGCGGGACGATACCCGTCAGTCGGCTCCGCCTTCCCGCCGCGCCCCGGCCCACCACGGCCGGCGGTGCTGGGCCGCGGGTACAGCCCGGGGTGGTCGTCCCCGTGCAGCCGTCGGGACCCGTGCAGCCGTCGGGACCCGTGCAGCCGTCCGGGTCGGAACCGGCGGCCGGGACACGCCGTCCGCAATCGCCTTGTACGGCATCCACCACCGCGATGACCGGGCCGGCGGAGGAGACCCGGCCCGAGCGGCGACCCACGGCCGCCGGGACGCCGGGCACGGGTAGCCCGGCGGCACGCGCTCCTGAGCCGGGCCCGGGGACTCCATCGGGTGCGGGGCCATCGGGTGCGGGGCCGCAGCCGCGGCCCACAGCCCGTGAGGGTGCGACGCCGGAATCCGGGGCGGCGCGGATTCCGGTGCGTCAGCCCGGCCGGCGTCCGCCGACCCTCCCACCCGGTGAGGACAGGCCCGGCTCCGCTCCCGGAGGGCATCGCCACCCCCGGCATTCCGGGCGGGTCGAGGGGGCCGCTTCGGGCGCGGGTGCTTCGGGCGCGGGTGCTTCGAGGACGGGCGTTTCGGGTCTGGGGGCGCTGGGCGCCCGGGCGGGCTGCGACCCGGGCGCCGCCGCGACCGACCGCGGGCGCGCTGCGGCGGACGGGAACCCGCGGGAGCCGTCGGGAGGCTTGCCTACGGTGACCGCGGTGCGTGGCTTCGGCACGCAGCCGCCGGCCCCACCGCCCGCCGAGACGGGCTCCCCGCGGGCCTGGTCGCCGACCTCGACGCCGTATCCGCTGCCCGCGGACTCCGACGGCGGCGGCTCGAACGCCGCGCCGTTCGCCGACGTCCTGACTGGTCGTTCGGCGCCGCGGGGGCGTCTGGTCGCTCCCGGTCGCCCGGTCGTTCTCGGTCACCGGGTCCTCCTCGCGAGCATCCTGGTCGCGGGTCTGCTGGGTGGGGGAATCGGTGCGCTGCTCGTCTCGATGACCGAGCGCGGCAGCGACCAACAGGCGTCGGCGGCCCTGCCGGTCGGTACCGCCGCGCCCAGCTCCGACCGCAGGTCGGTCGCGTCGATCGCCGCAACGGCTCTGCCCAGTGTGGTGACGATCGATGCCGGTGGCGGGGGGGACGGCGATGCCGCGGGTACCGGCTCCGGGGTGATCATTAGCCCGGAGGGGTACATCCTGACGAACAACCACGTCGTGGCGTCCGCGGTCGCCGCCAGAACTCCGATCTCCGTGCGCCGCTACCAGGAGTTCGGCCAGGTCCGGGCCGACCTGGTCGGGCGGGATCCCAAGACTGACATTGCCGTCCTGCGGATCCCGGCCCCGCAGCCCCTGCCGGCGGTGACGCTCGGCCAGTCCGGCTCGCTGGTCGTGGGAGCGCCGGTGGTTGCCATCGGGGCGCCGTTCGGCCTCGCCGGCACCGTGACGACCGGCGTCGTCAGCGCGCTCGACCGCAATCCCATGGTCCCGGCCGAGAGCGGCACCGACCCCACGGTGCTCATCGGGGCGATCCAGATCGACGCGGCGATCAATCCGGGCAACTCCGGTGGTCCGCTGCTCGACGGCCTCGGCCAAATGGTGGGGATCAATACCGCGATCGCCGCGGTGCCCGGCCATGAGTCCCAGAGCCAGAGCGGCAGCATCGGCGTGGGGTTCGCCATCCCGATCGACTTCGCCCGCTCAGTCGCTCAGGAGATCATCTCGACCGGTCGGGCGACCCACCCGTACCTCGGCGTGTCAGCCGCGACCGTCACCGCCGGCCAGGCGAAGGCCATGGGGACCACGTCGGGTGCCCGCGTCGTCAACCTGGCGCCCGGTGGCCCCGCCGAGCGCGCCGGGCTGCGCGTCGGCGACATCATCACGCGGGTGGACACCAGGGTTATCAGCGGGATGAACGACCTCATCGTCGCAGCCCGGCTCCACCGGGTAGGTGACCGGGTGTCGGTCGCCTACGAACGCGCCGGTGCCACCGCGACCACCCAGCTGACACTGCAGGAACAACAGCGCTGAGCCGCAGGCATCTTTTCGTTGCCCACGAGCTCCTTGCCCGCAACACCGGGAGAGGTACGCTCAGCGCGTGTTCAACGGTGTCGGGTGGGGTGAAGTCGTCGTCTTGTTTCTGATCGGGCTGTTCGTCTTCGGCCCGGACAGGTTGCCCAAGGCCGCCAGGGACGCGGGCCGCGTGCTGCGTCAGCTGGCCAACGGCATGCGTAACGATCTCAGGTCCGAGCTGGGCCCGGAATTCGCCGATCTGGATATCCGGGACCTGCATCCCAAGACCTTCGTCCGCAAGCACCTGTTCGAGGACGATCCGGTTCTGCCGCCATACCTCACCAAGCGGACCTCGCTCGACTCGCTGCTCCTCGGTGACGATCCGCCCGCGGCGCCGTCACTGACCAAGTCCTCGCTGCCGAGAGATCCCGCGGCCAAGGATCCGGCCCGTCCCGGCGCCGAGGCCGCGGTTCCGGCGGCGCCGCCCGGTCCGGTGTCTCCCATGCTGTCGAAGGTCTCGCCGAGCAAGGCGTCCGCAGCCCGGGCCGTGCCGGCGCAGCCGGCACGGAGCGACGGCCCGGCGACAGAGGTGCCCTTCGACTCGGACGCCACCTGAGGTTCGGTGCCACCTGAGCCGGACTCGGTGCCGCCTGAGGTTCGGCGCCGCCGCCGGCTCGGTGCACCCGCCCCGGGGCGGGGCCAGCCGGGGCCGGGCTCGCGTCGATCAGGCTGCGCGAACCCGGACGGACGGCCGATCGTAGGTGTTCAGCGCCCCACCGGCGTGAGGTTGAGGCTGCGTCCGGCGAGCCCACGGGAGCGGTAGGTGAGCCGGCCCGCCACCGCGTGCAGGGCCTTGCCCGCCTCGCTGTCCGGCTCGCCGATGACCAGCGGCACGCCGTTGTCGGCGCCTTCCCGGAGCCGGACGTCCACCGGGATCTGGGCCAGCAGCGGTACGTCATGACCGAGCACCCTGGTCAGCCGCTCGGCCACCGCCGCCCCGCCGCCGGAGCCGAACACGTCGACCCGCTCGCCGCAGTGCGGGCAGGGCAGCCACGCCATGTTCTCGACGACCCCGACCACGTTCTGCCGGGTCTGCACGGCGATGGTCCCGGCCCGCTCGGCGACCTCGGTGGCCGCCAGCTGCGGGGTTGTGACCAGCAGCAGTTCGGAGGACGGCACCAGCTGGGCCAGGGAGATGGCGATGTCACCGGTGCCGGGCGGTAGGTCCAGGAGAAGGACGTCCAGGTCACCCCAGAAGACGTCTGACAGGAACTGCTCCAGGGCACGGTGCAGCATCGGTCCGCGCCAGGTCACTGGCTGGTTGCCGCGCGTGAACATCCCGGTGGAGATGACTCGCACCCCGCGTGCCTGGGGCGGCATGATCATCTTTTCGACCTGGGTGGGCGGGCGGTCGATGCCCAGCATGCGGGGCACGGAGTGCCCATAGATGTCGGCATCGAGCACACCGACCGACAGGCCCGAACGGGCCATCGCGGCGGCCAGGTTCACGGTGATCGAGGACTTGCCGACGCCGCCCTTGCCGCTGGCGACGCCGTAGACCTGGGTGGTCGAGCCTGGTTGGGCGAAGGGAATCGCTTTGGGGGCGTTGCCCCCCCGCAGTTTCGCGTGCAGGGCACCGCGTTGCTCGTCCGACATGACCTGCAGATCGACGCGGACCTCGCGGACGCCCTCGACCGCGCTGACGGCTCGACTGACCCGATTGATGATCTCGTCGCGCATGGGGCAGCCGGACACGGTGAGCAGGACCCCGACGTCGACCGAGCCGTCGTCGAGCACGCGAACCGACGAGACCATGTCCAGCTCGGTGATGGGACGACCGATCTCGGGATCGTGCACCGTCGCCAGAGCCGACTGGATCGCGTCGGGGGAAGGTCGGGATAGGGACAAGGGAAACCTCAGTCACAGGTTGGTATCAGGTGCGGCCCGCCGGGCCGCCTGTGGGTCCACGATAGCCCGCGGGGGACGTGACGGCGCCGGCTACGCTTCCCGGTCCGCCGAACACGGCGAACCGGGAAGCGTGAGCCGCCCTGTCGGCTTCACGACGGGTGCGGAGCGTGCCCATCGTCATGACCAGAGGTGATTGTGTCCTGGTATGTACCTGGTATGTGTCCCGGTGGCGGAGACGGCTGCTTGGGACGGTTTTGCGGGCGGGCCGCGACGTAGGCTGATCGTGCGGGGGCGGGAGGACGCGATGGCAGTCGAAGAGATTTTCGGCGCCAGCTCCGAGACCGGCGAGGACCGGGTCGACGAACATGGGATGCGGGCCTGGCGTGAGCTGCTGCACGCCCATGCCCACGTGACCCGGGTCCTCGAGGCCGAGCTCGAGGCGGCTCACCGGCTTCCCCTGGCCTCGTACGACGTGCTGGTCCAGCTCGCCGAGGCCCCGAACGGCGAGTTACGGATGAGCGAACTCGCCCAGGCGGTGCTGCTCTCCCGCAGCGGTCTTACCCGGTTGGTCGACCGGCTGGAACGGGAGGGACTGGTCGCCCGGCGGTCCTGCCCGTCGGATGCCCGCGGCACGCTCGCCACCCTCACCCCGCGGGGGCTCGACCGGTTGCGGGCGGCCTCGGGCACCCACCTCAAGGGGGTCGCCCGGCACGTGCTCTCCCACTTCAGCCGAATCGAGCAGGACCTGCTCGCCGAGCTGCTGGGCCGGCTGAGCCCGCCGAGGCCGGGCGGCAACGGCCGGGGGTGCGACGCGAACGCCTGAGCGGCCACGGCCTGCCGGCAGCGCGTGGCCGGCACCGCACCACGGCCGGTCATCCGGACGCGGTGATCGGGACCGCCCCCCGCGCGGTGGAGATCAACGCCTCGTACGCCTCCCGGGAGGTGGTCTCGCCCCCGAGCCCCTGGGGCTTGCTGGCGCCGTGGAAGTCACTGGAACCGGTCGCCACCAGCGAGAGCTCGGCAGCGAGGCCACGTAGCCGGCGCCGCGCGACGGGTAGGTGATCGGGATGATCGACCTCGATGCCGGTCAGGCCCGCCTTCGCCATCGCCTCGATCACCTCGGGACCGACCGTGACGCCGCGCCTGCTCGCGAACGGGTGCGCGAACACGCTCACCCCGCCGGCGCCGTGGATGAGGCGAAGCGTCTCCCAGACGTCCGGCTGCTCCTTGCCCACCCAGTACGGTCCGCCCGCGCCGATCCACCGGTTGCTGAACGCGGCCACCACCTCGGGGATCAGCCCGGCCTCGACCATGACCGCGGCGATGTGGGGGCGGCCCACCGTGCCGGCAGCCAGCTCCAGGACCCGTTCCCAGCGCACCGGATGCCCGTCCGCGGCGAGTCGATCGACCATCCGACGGGCCCGGGTGGCGCGATGTTCCCGCACCCGGGCCCGGGCCGCCGCGAACGCCGGCTCGGCCGGGTCGAACAGGTAGGCCAGCACGTGCAGGGATACCCATGCACCTGCCACCTCGACCTGGCAGGAGATCTCGGCACCCGGCACCAGGGTCAGCCCGGCAGGCAGGGCCGCGGCCGCGCGGCCGATGCCCGCGATGGTGTCATGGTCGGTGAGCGCGATGATCGATAGGCCCTGCCCGGCTGCGAGCCGGACGAGGTTCTCCGGTGACTCCAGGCCGTCCGAGGCGGTCGAATGGGTGTGCAGGTCGATGGCCACCCGCTTCATAATGCTTCATAGTGGCAGCTTTTCGCCGTGCGGCGATGATGTGGGCGGCAGGCGGTGGCGGCAGGCCGTGGCGAGACGGCGGTGCGGGCGGTGCGGGCCGTGGTGGTGGGCGACGGCGGGCGGCAGGGAGGCCTACAGGTCCAGACCGGTCAGGACCAGCACCCGGTCCTCGGTGAGGTCGGTCATGGCCGAGCGGACCCCCTCCCGCCCGATGCCGGAACCCTCCGTCCCGCCGTAGGGCATCTGGTCGGCCCGGTACGACGGGACGTCGCCGATGACGACCCCCCCGACCTGGAGCTCCCGGTGGGCGCGGAAGGCGGTGGCCAGGTCGTGGGTGAACACCCCGGCCTGCAGGCCGTAGGCGCTGTCGTTGATCCGGGCGAAGCCCTCGTCAACGCCGTCGACCGCCGCCACGACGATCACCGGGCCGAAGACCTCCTCGCTCACCACCTTGGCGGTGGGCGGAACGCCGGTCAGCACGGCCGGGCTGAGACTCGTGCCGTGGCGCGTCCCACCGCAGACGAGTGTCGCCCCTGCCTCGACGGCCTCGGTGATCCACGCCTCGACCCGTTCCGCCGCCGCAACGTCGATCAGCGGCCCCACGTCGGTGGCCGGGTCGGCCGGATCCCCGTCGTGCAGCGCCCGCACGGCGGCGACGATCTCGGCGAGCAGCTCGTCGACGATCGTGCGGTCGGCGTAGACCCGCTGCACGGCGATGCACGACTGGCCGGCCTGGTAGTTGGCGAACAGGGCGATGCGGCCGGCGGCCCGGGCCAGATCGGCGGGGGTCGCGTAGTCGGCGGCGACCAGCACCGCCGCGTTCCCGCCGAGTTCGAGGACCACATGCTTGCGGGGGACCGTGTCGCGGATGGACCAGCCCACCGGGCCGGAGCCGGTGAAGGACACCACGGGCAGCCGAGGGTCCGCGACGAGCGGGCCGAGGCGGTCGTTGGGGATCGGGAGGACCGACCACGACCCCTCGGGCAAGCCGGCCTCGGCGAGCAGGTCGCCGAGGAACAGCGCCGACAGCGGCGTGCGCGGGGCCGGCTTCACGATGATCGGCGCGCCGACCGCCAGCGCCGGCGCCACCTTGTGGGCGACCAGGTTGAGCGGGAAGTTGAAGGGGGTGATGCCCAGCACGGGCCCGCGGGGGAAACGCCGGGTGAGCGCGAGCCGTCCCTCCCCGGGGGGATCGGTGTCCAGCCTGGTCAGCTCCCCGGCGAAGCGCCGGGCCTCCTCCGCCCCCCAGCGGAAGGTGGAGCTCGCCCGG
Organism: Frankia sp. CoBUL1; assembly: GCF_978021245.1. NCBI lineage: Bacteria > Bacillati > Actinomycetota > Actinomycetes > Frankiales > Frankiaceae > Frankia > Frankia sp. CoBUL1. Next base: position 4,003 of record NZ_CDXDOS010000061.1, on the reverse strand, counting down.
GCCACCTCGGCACGCGACCAGGTCAGCGGCTTACCGCTCTCCGCGGTGATGAGACGGGCCAGTTCGTCGCCCCGACGGGCGATCTCCTTCGACACGCCGGCGAGCGCGCCGGCGCGGACGTGGGCCGGCAGCGCCGCGAACGCCGGGGCGACCGCCGCCGCGGCGGCCACGGCCGTCTCAACCTGGTCGGGGTCCGGCTGCGCGACGACGGCGACCTCCGCGCCGTCGAACGGGTGCCGAACGGTGGTCGTCGCCGACCCGGTGGCCGGCTTACCCGCCAGCCAGAACGGCGTCGGCTCGCTCATCGCGCGGATGACCGGTCGGTGCGGGCGGCCACCGGGCCGCCTGCCGTCGAGCCGCCTGCCGTCGTCATCACCATCGAGCTCATTCTAGGCGCCCGCGCGGGCGGGGTGCCTGCGGCGCGCCCGGTCCCGCCCGAGGACCACCGACCGGATCCCGGCGGCGGGGGACGATGGCCGGTCCGGTCCGCGGCGCGGGCGGCGTGGCCCGGGCCGTGGACAGGTACGTGCGCGCATACGATCAGGTAGGAGCCGACGATGACCATTCCTAACCCGGCGGCGACCGGAATCGGCCTGCCCGCCACCGGCGGCCCGCGGCTGCCCCAGGAGCCGCGTCTGCACACCGAGATCCCCGGCCCGCGGTCCCGGGCACTCGCCGCGCGCCGCGTCGGCGCCGTGGCCCGGGGGGTCGGTGAGACCCTCCCGGTCTACGCGCACGCGGCGGGCGGCGGGGTCGTGGTCGACGTGGACGGCAACTCGCTCATCGACTTCGGTTCGGGGATCGCGGTGGTCAGCGTCGGCAACGCTGCGGACGGGGTCGTCGGGGCCGTGCGCGAGCAGATCGGCCGGTTCACCCACACCTGCTTCATGGTGACGCCGTACGAGGGCTATATCGCCGTCTGTGAGGCGCTGAACCGGCTGACGCCGGGTACCCATGAGAAGCGCTCGGCATTGTTCAACTCCGGAGCGGAGGCCGTCGAGAACGCCGTCAAGATCGCGCGCAGCGCGACCGGCCGGGGCGCGGTCGTCGTCTTCGAGCACGCTTACCATGGCCGGACGAACCTGACGATGGCGATGACCGCGAAGTCGATGCCCTACAAGAGTGGGTTCGGGCCGTTCGCGCCCGAAGTCTACCGGATGCCGCTGGCGTATCCCTACCGCTGGCAGACCGGTCCCGACCGCTGTGGGGAGGAGGCCGCCGAGCGGGTGATCGAGCTCGTGCGGGACGAGATCGGGGCCGCGTCCGTCGCCGCGATGGTCATCGAGCCGATCCAGGGGGAGGGCGGTTTCATCGTCCCCGGGACCGGGTTCCTGCCCCGCCTCGCCGAGTTCTGTACGGTCGCGGGGATCGTGTTCGTCGCGGACGAGGTGCAGACCGGGTTCGCCCGGACCGGGACGATGTTCGCCTGCGAGCACGAAGGCGTCGTCCCGGATCTCATCACCACCGCCAAGGGCATCGCCGGCGGCCTGCCGCTCGCGGCCGTCACCGGCCGCGCGGAGATCATGGACGCCCCCCAGGTCGGCGGGCTCGGCGGCACCTACGGGGGGAACCCCGCGGCCTGCGCTGCGGCTCTCGCCGCGATCGACCTCATCGAGTCCGAGGACCTGGCCGGCCGGGCCCGCCGGATAGGCGAGATCGCCCTGCCCCGCCTGCACGCGTTGCGCGAGCGGTACGACTTCGTCGGGGATGTCCGGGGGCGGGGCGCGATGGTCGCCCTGGAGCTGGTCCGGAGCGCCGGCGACGACAGCCCGGACAAGGTCCTCACCGCCGCCGCGGCAGCCGCCTGCCATCGTCGCGGCCTGATCGTGCTCACCGCGGGCACCTGGGGCAACGTGCTCCGGCTGCTGCCACCGCTGGTGATCGAGGAGCCGTTGCTGCTGGCTGGCCTCGATCTCCTCGACGAGGCGTTCGCGGAGCTCGCGGCGCGCCGTCAGTCTCCCTCCCCGGCCCGCCCGGAGGGGTGACGGCCCGCCCGGAGGGGTGACGGAGGGGTGGTGCACCCGGCTGTTCGGCATATCTGCCGAGGTCGGACGATTGCGGGTGGAAACCTGGTGGGGCGATTGCGGGTGGAAAGCCGAGGGCATACCCGTGCCGGAGTGCCGATGTTCGGCGACATCTCCACCTACGCCAGGAGGCGCCCGGTGACCATTGCTGCGGCCTGCCCGCGCTGTCTCGGACCGCTGCGTCCACCCGATCTGTGGAGCAGTCAGTGGCGGTGCGACGATCACGGGGAGGTGAGTCCCTACCGCACCGCCGTGTCGTCGCGGGAACAGGCGCTCCACGCGCTGTCGAAGACCTCGACGGTCCCGATCTGGTTGCCGCAGCCGATGCCGGTCCACTGGTACGTCAGCGGCGTCGGCTGGGCCGGTGACGAGCGTACCGGGCCGCGTGCCACGGCAGTCGCCGCCGCCGGGCCCTCTCCGTTGGGCGGGCCGGCCGAGATGGTGCTCGTCGCCGAGGCGCCTCGGGTGGGACTCGGCGCCCGGCTCGCGGGCATCAGCGGTCCCGATCCCGAACCGCTGCCCGGCGTACCGGAGGCGAAGGTAGAGGCCGCCGGGCATCCCACCGCGCTGTGGCCGCTGGTCGTACCCCCCGATCGGGCGGCGTTCGTCGGGGAGGCCCGGGGGGTGTGGCTGTGGCTGGTGCTCTGGCCGGCCGACGCGGCCCTGCTCCTGCTGGAACACCTCGTGCTGCGGGACCTGCGCGACGATCCGCAGCTCGGCGAGCGGTCGTTCTTCGGTGCATCGAGCCAGCACCTGTCCGCGGGGCCGCTGCCCGGGCGGTGAGCCGCCATGGTCACGCATCCCCGGCTCCGCATCCCCGGCCGTTGGGGGACCTGCCGCACCCGCCCGTAAGCTCGCTCACCATGACGGACGCCGCTGCCCCCCGCACACCCTCCCGGGGAAGCCTCGGTACGGTGGCGCCGCAGCCGCTGCGGGTCGAACCCGCCGAGGTCGACCGCAACCGGCTGGCCGTGATCGTCAACCCGAGCGCGGGTCACGGGCGGGCGATGCGGATGCTCGACGGCGTCCGCGCCGAGCTCGCGCGCTGGGCGCGGGACGTCCGGGTCACCCCGACCCGCGACCTCGCCCACGCGGACGATCTCGCGGCGGTGGCCACCGCCCAGGGCCGGGTCGTGGTCGCGCTCGGGGGCGACGGCCTAGCCGGCGCGGTGGCAGGGGGGGTGGCCCGCTGCGGCGGCGTGCTCGCGGTGCTCCCCGGCGGGCGCGGTAACGACTTCGTGCGTGGTCTCGGCTTGCCCCGCGACCCGTGCCGCGTCGCGGCCGGGCTTGCGCACGCCCGGGAACGCCGGGTCGACCTGCCCGAGGTCGGCGGCCGGCCGTTTCTGGGGATCGCGAGCGTCGGCTACGACTCCGACGTCCAGGTGATCGCCAACCGGACCCGGTTCCTGCGCGGTCAACAGGTCTACACCTACGCGGCGCTGCGGGCGCTGGCCGCCTGGCGCCCGGCGCGCTTCACGGTGACGGTGGACGACCTCGCGCCTCGGGACCTGGTCGGGTGGACGGTTGCGGCGGCGAACTCGGCGTACTACGGCGGCGGGATGCGGTTCGCCCCCGGGGCGGACATCGCCGACGGGCTGCTGGACGTCCTGCTGATCTCGCGCACCTCCCGCCTGACGTTCCTGGCGCTGTTCCCGCGGGTGTTCTCCGGGCGTCACGTCGACACCCGGCACGTGCGGGTGCTGCGGGCCCGGCGGGTGCGCATCGAGGCCGACCGGCCCTTCGCCGTCTACGCCGACGGCGATCCGCTGGCGTCGTTGCCGGCGGAGATTGTCGTGCGCCCCGGTGCCCTGCGGCTGCTCGTGCCGGTTATTCCGGCGTCCTGAAGCCGGATTCCGGCGCCGGGCGGTCGGGTTCGGCCGCTGTGGATTCGGCCGGGTCCGCGGTCTCGGGCCTCGGCGTGGTCTCGGGTGTCAGCGTGATCTCGGGGGTCGCGTGATAGTCGATGCGGCCGGCTGCCT
>NZ_CDXDOS010000060.1:0-16649 GCF_978021245.1 Frankia sp. CoBUL1 | reverse complement strand
GGGATAGGCAGATCGGGGGGCGGGCACCTCGGGCATGCGCAGGGCCCGCGAGAACACCCGGTCGGTGGGGATCTCCTGCGCCCGGAACTCGGTGGTGGGGCCGTCGAAGAGATCGTTCGACCGGTTCTGCTCCAGGGCACGCACGCGCAGCACCGCGCGAGCCACCGCGGCGGCGGCGGCGTGGATCTGATCGACGCTGGTGAACCGGCCCACGCTGAACCGCAGGCTCTCCATGGCCGCCGTGGTCGACCGGCCCATCGCGGTGAGCACATGGGACGGCTCGGCGCCGCCCCCGTGACAGGCGGAGCCCGCGGACACCGCCACGTCCGGCAGACAGGCCTGGACGGCGTCGGCGTCGGCACCGACGAACCGCAGATTGATGGTGTTCGGCAGCCGGCATTCGCGGCCCCCGCCGCGCTCACTCGGCCCGTTTAGCTCGACGGCATCGACGCCGAGCCACTCGACGAGCAGATCGTGCAGCAGCTCGGTCTGGGCCCGCTGCCGCGGGGCCTCGTCGTCCATCACCGCGGCGGCGATCCGCACCGCGGCGCCGAAGCCGACCACCCCGGCGGTGTTGACCGTGCCGGCGCGCAGGCCCCGTTCCTGCCCACCGCCGTGGATCAGCGGTGCCAGCTGCGACCGGGCGTGTCGGCCGGCGATCAGCGCGCCGGTGCCCTTGGGCCCGTAGAGCTTGTGCGCGGACGCGACGGCGAGGTCGATGCCGGCGTCCGCGACCGAGACCGGCATCCGGCCCAGTGTCTGGGTGATGTCGGCGAGGTAGAACGCCCCCGCCCCGTGGGCGAGCTCGGCGATGGGCCGCGGGTCGTTCAGCGTCCCGGTCTCGTTGTTCGCCGTCATCACCGCCACCAGGGCGACTTTCGAGACCGAGGCCCCGAGAACCCCCCCGTTCCCCGCGATCGCGGAGCCCCCCGCGACGGCGGAACCGCCCCATACCGGTTGCAGCAGCGCGCGCAGATGATTGAGGTCGATCGTGCCGTCGGGATGAACCCGGATGGTCTGCACGATCGCCCCGTGCACCCGCGCCGCGGCCTCCGCCGCGGCGAGGACCGCCCGATGCTCGGTCGCTCCGACGAGTACGCGGCGGCAGGACGGCGGGGCGGTGGCCAGGACCCCGGCGATCGCCAGGTTGGCCGCCTCGGTCGCCCCGCTGGTGAAGATGACGTCACGCGGCTGGGCGCCGGCGAGGTTCGCCACGTCCCGCCGGGCTCCTTCGACGAGCCGGGCGACGGCCTGCCCCGCCGGGTGCGAGCTGGCCGGATTCGCGAAGTGGTCCCGCAGCAGCGGCAGCATCGCCCGGACAACCTCCGGGTCGACCGGGGTCGTCGCGTTGTGGTCAAGATAGATCACGGTGCGCCTCCAGAGCCGCAGTCCACGCAGGCGGGATCGCGCCGGGTCCGCGGCGTACGCAGGTCCGTGTCCCACAGGTCGAGGTGGATCAGCCGGCCGACCGCCGGCTCGGCGAATCCACCGGCGATCTTCAGCGCCTCGGTCGCAGCCAGGCAGCCCACCGTTCCGGCGACCGCGCCGAGCACCGGGAAACCGAGGGGCTCCCAGGACGGGTCCCCCTCCGGGAACACACACCGCAGGCAGGGCGAACCCGGCCGGACCACCAGCAGATACGCCTCGGTGGCGTTCATCGCGGCGACGACCAGGGGGATCTGCGTCGCCAGGCACAGCCGGTTGAGCAGATACCGCTCGGGGAAGTTGTGCCGAGCGTCGACCACCACGTCCGCCTCGGCGATCAGACGGGGCAGGCTGGGATCGGTCAGATCCCGGTCCAGGGCGACGATCTCGACGTCCGGGTGGTGTGCGCGCAGGGTGTCGGCCGCGCACTTCACCCGGGCGTCGCCCACCCGGTCGGGCCGCATCAGGGTCTGCCGGTTGAGGTCCGGCTCCTCCAGAACGCCCGGATGGACCAGGATCAGCCGGCCGATGCCGGCGGCGGCCAGGTAGGTCGCCGCCGCTCCGCCGACCCCGCCCACCCCCGCCACCAGGACGGTCGCGCCGCTGAGCCGCCGCTGAGCGGACACTCCGAAGCCCGGAATACCCAACTGCCGCTCGTACCGTCGATTCGGGTCGAAGACGGACGGCGCCTGCCGACGGGATGGGTACGGTGCCGGCGGCCCGGCACAGATGGACCCCAGCAGACGCGGGTGGGAACGGAATCGGGCGGTGACCATCGGGCGCTCCCCGGGTTAGGCCGAACAGGTGATCAAGTAGTGGGTTGTCAGGACACCAGCGCGACCCGGCCGATCTCGGGCAGGGCCTCCTTCAACCGGCTCTCAATGACGCCGGTCAGGGTCGCGGTGGCGCCGGAGCACCCGCCGCAGGCTCCGGTAAGGCGCAGGTGCACCTCCGCCGTCCCGGGCTCGCCGTTGCCGGCGAGAGTCGCGACGACCTCGGCGTCCCCGCCGTCTCCCCGCAGGAAGGGCCGGATCTCCTCCATGATCTCCTCGACCTGCTCACGCAGGCGGGCGTCCGCGGCGGTGCGCTCGGTGGAGTCCGAGGCACCGAAGGACGTCCCGCAGCCGCAGGAGCTGGTCGCGTTCGGGTTCTGGAAGGTGAACCCGGAGGAGGTCAGCGTCTCGGTGTAGTCCACGCGCAGCCCGCGCAGCAGGTGAACCATCGACGAGTGGACGACGACGTCAAAGCCGTCCTGGCCGATGACGACGTCCTCGGCCTCGGCACCGGGGACGAGCGCCAGGTTGTAGGTGAAGCCGGCGCAGCCACCGGGGTCGACGCCGATCCGCAGGCTGAACCCGCCCGTGCCGGGGGTCGAGGCGAGCAGGTGACGGACCTGCTTCACGGCCCGGTCGGTCAGTTCGACGGTGGGGGTGGTGGCGCTCATCGGACGGCAACCTCCGCTTCGGCACGATGTGCGACAAGGCGGGAGCCGACCTCGGCCACCGCCTTCTCGATCAGGTCGTAGAGCTCCACCGGTTCGATCCCGGCATTCTCGAGCGCCTCGCGCGGTCCGAGGCCGATCTTGCTGCACAACACCGCCGCGCAGTCGGACAGCATCGCGACCGTCTTGTCGAGCTTGGAGGCGTCCTCGTCGCAGTCCGACGGGCCGTTGCAGTAGCGGTCCACGTCGCGGGTCTGCACGAGCCGGGCCCAGCCCGGACCCCCCTCGTAGATCCAGAACTCGGTCGCGTGACCGAAGTGCTGGTTCACCACGCCGCTGCCCTTGGTCGCTACAGCGACGAGCACGACGTTCTCCGGGCGGGCCCCGGCCGGGGTGCCCTCATCGGGGGATGCGCCCGGGCCGGAGGGAATGACCGCGCCGGTCGAGATGTTCAGCGCTCCCCGGGTGGCAGCCGCCTCGGAGCGCCACCGTTCGATCTCGCTATGCGTCTGCCGGCGGCCTTCGAGGTCGTATTCGATCTCACGGCCACGGAACGCCTCGGGAGTGAACTCCTCACCCCGGTCCTCACCGAGCAGGCCGACGGCGTCGGCGCGGCACTGCCGGCAGTGCCGCATCATGTTCATCTCGGCGCCGTCGTCCTGCTCGCAGCGGTCCTGCAGCGCCTTGAGCTCCTGCGGGGTGGGGCCGCGCTGCCCGGTCAGGCCGAAGTGGGTGCCGTGCTCGGGCGCCGACACCAGCGGCATCACGTTGTGCAGGAAGGCGCCGAGCTCCTTGACCTTCCGGGAGACCTCGACGAGGTGGTCATCGTTGATCCCGGGGATCAACACCGAGTTGACCTTGCAGAGAATCTTCCGCTCGGTGAGCATCGCCAGGCCCTCGCGCTGACGCTCGGAGAGGATCCGGGACGCCTCCCGGCCGGTGTACCGCTTGCCGCGGAAGGCGATCCACGGGTAGATCCGCTCCCCGACCTCGGGGTCGATCATGTTGATCGTGATGGTGACGTGGTCGACGTTCAGTTCGGCGATGCGGTCGACGTGGTCCGGCAGGGTCAGCCCGTTGGTGGACAGGCAGAGCTTGATGTCCGGGCAGTCCCGGGCCACCAGTTCCATCGTCCGGAAGGTCGGCTTCGGGTTCGCCAGCGGGTCGCCGGGGCCGGCGATCCCCAGCACGCTCATCTGCTTGATCTCGCTGGCCACCAGCTTGACCTTGGCGAGGGCGTCCTCGGGGGACAGCAGGGTGCTGGTGACGCCGGGACGGCTCTCGTTGGCGCAGTCGAACTTGCGGTTGCAGTAGTTGCACTGGATGTTGCAACCTGGGGCGACCGCCACGTGCATCCGGGCGTAGTACTGGTGGGCTTCGGCGCTGTAACAGGGATGATTGGCGATCTTCTCCGCGATCTCCGGGTCCCACACCGGAGCGCTGGTGCCACAGCTGGACTTGCTCGCGCAGCCGGCGGCGGTGTCGGGCGCCGGCCCGGTGGCCTGCCGGAGGATCTCGACTGCCGGGTCGGTGGGCAGCATCGGCAGGCTGACGGGGGTTGCCTTCACGACTGCCCTTCCTTCCCCCGGGCGGTCGCCGTGCCGCTGGCCGGAGCGGTCGCCGAGGAGGTCGCGGTGGTCGTCGCGGCGGGTGCGGCGGTACCGGCTGCGACAGCCGCGGCCTGCTGCCACCGCTCGGGGGAGACGAGCTCACGTTCCAGCGCGCCGACGATGCGGCCGTGGTCGAAGGCCACCGCGTACACGATGTGTTCCTGCAGGTAGAGGCCGACGTTGATGACCTGGCCACGGGTGCCGGCCTCGACGAGAACCTCACCGACGGCGATCGCCGGGTCCGGATACGTGCCGTCGTTACGCAATGCCTTGACGGCGACCACGATGTCGCCGACGTCGTAGGTGCTGTTCATCGGGTTCCACCCAGGTAGTCGGCGGACGCGGCGGCGTGGTGCGGCCAGGCGGACTGGGACGGCTCCACCGGGTCGGACGGCGCCGACGGTTGGGGCACCGTCGGGGTCAGCCGCTCGACGGTGATCGACGACGCGGGCACGAACGACGACTGCGGCGCGCGGTCCTGCAGCACCTTGAACAGGCGGTGGTCCAGGGCGGAGGCGGTGGTGAAGGCCTCATAGGAGCGGATGAGCGCGTCGCGATACTCCCGCAGCAGCTCCACCGGGTTCCCGGCCTCGGTCCGAGTGTCGTGCAGCTCGACCAGCTGGTTGGCGAAGTACCGGAGGATGTGCAGCCGGTTGACGGCCAGGACTCGCGGGTCGTAGTCGACGTCCAGCAGGATGAAGTACTCCTCGGCGGTGGAACAGCGGCGGAAGTCCGCCAGCTGGCCGGCGGCCATGCTCACACTCATCGCGATGTCTCCTTCTCGAGCAGGCCCTCGAGGAGGGCGATCTCCGCATAGGCGTCGTAGGTGCGGCGGGCGGCGTCGAGCAGGCCCTCCCAGCCGATCGGGAGGTCCTCGGCGAGATCGTGCAGGTCGAGCTTGAGCTGGGAGGCCCGGCTGCGAAGCTTGCGCAGCCGCAGCTCGGTGTCGGCCGGGGCGCCCCCTGCCGGGGTGTCGGCGGCTTGGGCGTCGGCGGCTTGGGCGTCAGGAGTCATCGCGGGCCACCTCGTTCCATCGTTCGATCTGCTTGGTCGCGCCGGTCACCATCGACTCGCCCCGGGCGGAGAGCTCGTCCATGGAGCCGAAGCCGAACCGCTGCACGTCCCGCAGCGCGTCGGAGAGGACGACGAGCCGCCCGGCACAAATGATCACGCGCCCGAACCCCTCGTGGCTGAGGTCGAGCACGGTGGTGGTGAACGCCCCGGTCGCCTTCTCGGTGGCCGCCGCGACCGCCTGGTAGAAGGAGCGCACCCGGCCCTCTACGGCGGCGTCGATGTCGCAGTTCACCGCGATCTTGCGGCGCTGCTCCCGCGTGACGATGAACGGGCGGAGCAGGTCCTCGTCGGAGAACCGTTCCAGTTGGCCGTAGGTGTCCCCGGCGCGCAGCTGGTCGACCAGGTCGCCAAGGAAACCGGTCTTCGCGGTCATGCCGCGTCCCCCTTGGGCTTCAGGGCCGTAGCACCGCCGCGGGTCCAGGTCGCCGCCGGCTGCGGCTCGTGGGACCGCAGCACCTTGCGCAGCCAGGGCGGAGGATTGCCGGCCAGCGTCGAGGTGTAGCGGCGGAGCAGCTCGGGGATGGCGGTGCCCTTGACCACCTTCACCGGGTGAACCCGGGCCTTCACCACCTTCGCCGCGGCCGTCCCGCCGATATCACTGATGTTGAGAATCGCGCAGTCCGAGACCGCGGCGAGCCTGGATTCGATCTTGTCCTGTTCGTCCGTCGGCGCCGCGTCGAGCGCGCGGGTCTCCAGGAACCTGGCCCCCTCGGGGCCGACCTCGTACACGTCGAACCGTTGGCACCACCCGAAATGCTGATCCACAGCGGTGCCGTCGCTGGTCGCGAAGGCGATCTTCAACACGGAGACTCCTGGAACAGGTTGTCGAGTTGATCGGATTCACCCGCGGAGCCGGGCTGGGTAGGGATCTCGGTCCGGTGGGCGGGCTGTCCACCCGCGCCGGACACGGAGAACCTCCGCCCGGGACGGCGGTGCACGTGCTCGTGATCGAGCAGACGATTCGCGGCGTCGATGAGCAGGCGCAGGCTTCCGGCGTACCCGGCGGTACCGGCCAGCGCCGCGCCGAGCCGATCGAAGATCGGGAAGCCGACGGGCAGGTGCGCGGCGCCAATCCGGTCGGCGACCTCGCGGGCGTGGCTGGAACCGAGGACGAGGTGCGCACCACCCGCCCGAGCCAGTTCGGCGAGGTCGGCCAGATCGCCGACGACGACCTCGTCCCAGGGCGCGTCCGCGAGGACCGGCGCGGCGGTCGGGGACACCGCCGCCACGACCTCGGCCCCGACGTCGTGCAGCAGGGAACCGACGGCGACCAGGGTCTCCGGCTCCATTGCCAGCGCGACCCGGGCGCCACCGAGGACGAAGTGCGTGTCGAGCAGACCGTCGGCGAGCCGGGCCCGGGCCTGCCGGATCCGGGCCGGCGCGGACGCTCCGGTGAGTTCGATCAGCTCGGTGACCAAGGCGTCCATCTCCGTCAGCCCGCTGAGATGACGGTGGCGGAGGATCCGGGCGCCGGTCCGAGCGGCGAGCAGGTCACCGGCCGCCGCCGCGGTCGCACCCGCGACGAGCACGGCCCGCGACCGACCGAGCGCCCGCAGCCGCGCGAGCCCGGTGCCGCCGGTCGTTGTGGGCTGCCAGGCGGGGGCCAGGTGCCCGTCCACCGATCCGGACAGGTCGGGGACGAGTACCGGGTCGAGCCCGAACGCGCGAATCAGCTCACCGAGCTCGTCGAGGTCGGCCGCCGTCAGGGACGGGCCGACCAGGACGGCGAGCTGGCGCGGGTCCAGAGCACCACCGTCCGCCGCCGCCACCCGCCGGGCGGCGGACCCCAGGGACTTGGCGGGCCCGGCAGCCTCGGCGGGCCCGGGGGTAGTGAGATGCGTTACGGGAGCGCTGGCCGCGATGAAGGCGGTGCGCCCGGTAAAATGGCTCGCTTCGGAAGGCTTCGTTTTGGAATGCTCTGCCGGCACCACCGCTCGGACCAGCGCCTCCAACGCGGCCGACCAGCCGTCGGACAGCCCACCGATGAAGTCCGGGGTGGAGACCCCGACGATCAGCGGGGCCCCGCCGGGGGCGGAGTCGTTCGCGCCCGCCTCCGGCCCGCTCGAGTCGGTCTCGTTCCAGGCCGAGAGGTACCTGCGCAGCTGGCCGCCGACGTCCTCGCCGCTGACCTCGGTGACCCCCGTGGTGAGCAGGCCGATGATCTCCGGCCGCTGCTTCTTCCGAATGGCATCGAGCGTCTCCACCATCGCCTCACCACTGCCGAGGACCGCGGTCACCTCGGTGATCGCGGTGGTCTGCAGCGGGATCGGCTCGTTGAAATGCCGGGTGAGCAGGGCCTTGGCGAATGACGCGCACCCCTGCGCACCATGCATGATCGGCAGCGAGCCGGCGAGGCCCAGGAAGACCAGCGCACCCCCGAGCGGCTGGCTGTGCTTGAGCGGGTCGATCGTCGCCTGCCGCTCTCCGGTCACGACCTCGGCCATCAGCGGGCTCCGACCAGGTCCCAGGGAGCGGGCCGGCTGACCTGCTCCCAGACCGGGCTCGCGATCGCCAGGTCGAGGCGCCGGGCGAGCTCGACCATCCCGGTGTAGCCGGCGTAAGGGATGTGCCGCTCCTGGTTGATATCGAGGAACGGCAGCCGGCCCTTCAGCGCGGTGTACTGGTTGCGGCCGCCGGCGACGAGGATGTCCGCCCCGGTCTGCTCGGCGACCCGCAGCAGCTCGCGCGGACTGCCCTCTTTGATCATCTTTGCGTCGCCGAGCAGCTCGCGGATCTTGTCCACGTCGCCGTCGGAGCTCTTGGTGATGCCGCTGCCAACCACCTCGATGCCGAGGTCCTGCAGCGCGGACACGATCGACCAACTCTTGACCCCGCCGGTGTAGAGCACCGCCTTACGCCCGGCGAGCCTGCGCCGGTACGGCTCAAGTGCGACGGCGACGGCCGCCTCCTCGACAGCGATGAGCTCCTCCGTGCGGCGGGAGAGCTCGTCGTCCTCGAGCAGGCGGGCGAAGCCGCGCAGGGTGTCGCCCATCGCCCGGGTGCCGTAGAAGCTGCCCTCGAACCACGGGATCCCGTAGCGTTCCTGCAGGCCACGGGCGAGTCCGAGCAGCGCGCGCGAGCAGACCACCATCGTCGCCCTGGCCCGATGGGCCGCGGCGACGTCACGGTAGCGGGCATCACCGCTGATGCACGCCTGCACCCGAAGGCCCAGCCGGGACAGCAGCGGCAGGACGTCCCACAACTCCCCGGCGATGTTGTACTCACCGATCAGGTTGACGTCCCGGTCGGTGGTGAGCTCCGGCTCAACGGTGCCGATCACGTGGTCGAGCAGGGCTTGGCCGGCGAGCCGGTTGCCGAGGTTCTTGCTGCCGACGAACCCGGGCGAGTGGATCGGGATCACCGGCACCCCGGACTCGGCGGCGGCAGCCGCGCACACCGCGTCGAGATCGTCTCCGATCATCGCGGTGACGCAGGTCGAATAGACGAAGACCGCTGGCGGCGAGTGCCGCTCGACGACCTCCAGGATGGTGTCGAACAGGCGCTGTTCCCCCCCGAGCACCACGTCGTTCTCGGCCATGTCGGTGGTGAAGCCGTGCCGGTAGAGCACCGGCCCGGACGACAGGCTGCCTCGGCCGTCCCACGAGTTGCCCGCGCAGCCGATCGGGCCGTGGACCACGTGAGCGCAGTCGGCGATCGGGACGAGGGTGATCATGGCTCCGTCGAAGGCGCAGCCTCCGGAAGTGCCCCCGGGCTTGGGTTTGGGACAACCTGCCTTGCGGGCCTTGGTGCTCTTGGCGTTGTTGTGGTTACAGGCCGGTTCGGTGAACAGCGCGACGCGTTCTGTGGCTGCCATGGGCCATCCTCGGAAGGACGCGGTTCTACGGGCACGGTTCTTGAAAGAGGTGGGACGGGGGCGAGGGGTCGATCGATCCGGGAGATGATCGATCGACCCCACGGCGGGGTGGTCGGCCGGTCGCAGGGAGCGCGGTGGGTGCGGCCGGCCGACCACGTTCAGGTCCGGCCGGGAGCCGGACCGGCCACAGCTGTGCCCGGTCGGACGCTCAGCGGACGACGTCGAAGCTGTGGTCGGGGCTGGTGCGGTCCAACTCGTCGAGCACCGTGTTGACGAGCTGGGTGAGCAGGTGCAGACCGCCGGTGTAGCCGACGATCGGGAAGCGGTGCAGGTGGTGCCGGTCGAAGATCGGGAAACCGACCCGGACCAGCGGCACGTTCGCCTCCCGGGAGATGTACTTCAGGTACGAGCTCCCAATGAGCAGGTCGACCGGCTCGGTGAAGACCAGCGACCGCAGGTGCCAGAGGTCCTTGCCCGGCCAGACGGTCGCCGCCTCGCCGAACTTGCTGGTCGAGAGGACCTTCTCCAGCCTGGGCGCGAAGGAGTTGTCGGCGTTCGTGCTCAGCAGGTGGACCGGGATCATCCCGAGTTCGAGGGCGAAGCCGGTCATCGCGATGACGAGGTCAGGGTCACCCGCGATGGCGACCCGCTTGCCGTGCAGATAGGCATGCGAGTCGGTGAGCGCGTCCACCAGGCGGCCACGCTCGGCGGTGAGCTCGGCCGGGATCTCGACCTCCGCCAGGCGGGCCACCTCAGTCAGGAAGCGGTCGGTGTTCTTCACCCCGATGGGGGTCTCGAGCACCACCGTCTCCTGCTTCCACCCGTCCCGGACGAACTCCGTCGTCTTGCGGGTGGTGGTCTCCTGAAGCATCACGGTAGCGCGGCTGAACCGAGCCGTGGCGGCCTCGGCGAGCGGGGTACCACCTGGGTAGAGCTCGTACTCACCCGTCGCCGGCGAGTCCAGGGAGCTGCTGTGGTCGCCCAGGATCAGGGGGTCGACACCCATCAGCTCGAGGATGCGGCGGTACTCGCGGTGGTTGCCGACGTAGGTCTCGAAGCCGGGCACGATGTTCAGCCGGGGCTTCCCGGGGGACTCGACCTTGTCGGCGTCCGCCGTCTTGCTCAGGAGCTCCAGGATGCCCTTGAGCATGCTGTCGTAGCCGGTGAGGTGCGAGCCCACGAAGCTCGGCGTGTGCGCGTACGGCACCGGGTAGTCGGCGGAGATCGCGCCCTTGTCCCGCGCCGCGCCGATGTAGGCGAACAGGTCCTCCCCGATCACCTCGGCCATGCAGGTGGTGCTGACCGCGACCATCTTGGGCTTGTACAGGGTGGTCGCGTTCTCGAGCGCCTCGACCAGGTTGTTCAGCCCGCCGAAGACGGCGGCGTCTTCGGTCATCGACGAGGATGCCGCCGGGACGGGCTCCTTGAAGTGCCGGGCGAAGTGGCTGCGGAAGTAGGCGACGCAGCCCTGCGAGCCGTGCACCAGGGGCATGGTGCCCTCGAAGCCGAGGCCCGCCAGGACCGCGCCGAGCGGCTGGCACGCCTTGGCCGGGTTGACGGTCAGCGCCTCCCGGGCGAAGTTCTTCTCCCGGTACTCCCAGCCGCGGGTCCACTCCAGGACCCGGGCGACCTCGGCGGCGTCGCTGCCGTTCTCGAACTCGCGCTTGCCCTCGAACTGCTTCTGGTAGACCTCGTCCTTGAACAGCTCGCTGTGGTCGAGGACCCGCAGCGGGACGGAACTGTTTGTTTCCGGAGTCGTCGTCACCGGACATCCTCCCTTCTACCGTGGCTGATGACTGCCGGCTACCGCCGGCGGGGGCCGGACCGGCCGGTCAGAACACCTCTCCGGCCTTCGACCAGGGGGTCTCCATGAGGTCCCAGGTCGGGCTGTTGATCGCGATGTCCATGTCACGGGCGAAGACCGCGAAGCCGTCCACGCCGTGGTACGGCCCGGAGTAGTCCCAGGAGTGCATCTGGCGGAAGGGGACACCCATCTTGTGGAAGACGTACTTCTCCTTGACGCCCGCGCCCATCAGGTCCGGCTTGAGCCGCTTGGCGAACTCCTCCAGCTCGAAGGCCGTCGGGTCGTCGTAGAGGACCACGCCCTCCGCGAGAGCGGGGTAAGTACGGGTGTAGTCGTCCTTGTGCGCGAACTCGTAGCCGGTGCCGACGACCTCCATGCCGAGGTCCTCGTAGGCACCGATGGTGTGCCGGGGCCGCAGTCCGCCGACCGCGAGCATGACCCGCTTGCCTTCCAGGCGCGGCCGGAAGGCGTTCGTGATCTCGTCGAACCGGACCTGGTAGCGGGCGATCGCCGCCTCGGTCTTCTGCTTGATCTCGTCGTCGAAGAAAGCCGCGATCTTCCGCATCGAATCGACGATCTTGGTAGGACCGAAGAAGTTGAACTCGGTCCACGGAGTGCCGTAGCGCTCCTCCATGGTCGTGCAGATGTAGTTCATCGACCGGTAGCAGTGGATCAAGTTCAGCTTCGACAGGTGCGTCGAGGCCATCTCGTTGATCGTGCCGTCACCGGACCACTGGGCGATGACCCGCAGGCCCATCTCCTCCAGGATCTTCCGGGAGGCCCAGGCGTCGCCGCCGATGTTGTAGTCGCCGATGAGCGCGACGTCATACGGCGTCTGCTTGAAGGTGTTCCCGCCGGTGCCCAGCACGTGGTCGCGGACCGCGTCGTTGGCGATGTGGTGGCCGAGGGACTGGCTGACCCCGCGGAACCCCTCGCAGCGCACCGGGACGACCGGCAGCTCGAGCTTCTTCGAGGCCTTGCGGGAAACCGCCTCGATGTCATCGCCGATCAGACCGATCGGGCACTCGGACTGGATCGAGATCCCCTTGGCCAGCGGGAACAGCTCGACGATCTCGTCGCAGACCGTCTCCAGCTTCGGGTCACCGCCGAAGACGATGTCCTTCTCCTGGAAGTCGGTCGTGAACTGCATCGCGGCGAAGTTGTTCACGCCCCAGGGGCCGCGGGCGTAGTTGCGCCGGGTGGCCCAGGAGTACTGGCCACAGCCGACCGGGCCGTGGCTGATGTTGACGATGTCCTTGACCGGGCCCCACACCACACCCTTGGAACCGGCGTAGGCGCAGCCGCGGATCGTCATGACCCCCGGGCGGGATTTGATGTTGGACTTGACCTCGCACTCCTTCGACCCATCGGGGTCGTTGGCCTTGAGGTGCTTGGCCCGGAACTTGGCCGTCTTCGCAGGGTAGTTAGACAGCACCTCGGCGATCATCGCCTCGGTCTCGGCCTTGATAGGTGCCGGCGTCGTCGTCATGGTCGGGACCTCATCCTCGACGGAGTCGGAGCAGGTGACAGGGTCAGGCGACAGCGGCGGCCTTGCCGATGATGCTCTCGTCCTCCTGCTCCATGATCCCGAACTCGATGAGGAGCTCCTCGAGCTCGTCCATGGTGATCGGCGTCGGGATGGTCTTCATGTCGTTGTCGACGATCTTCTTGGCGAGCTGCCGGTACTGGTCGGCCTGCTCGTTCTTCGGGTCGTACTCGATGACCGTCATCCGGCGCAGCTCGGCGTGCTGCACGACGTTGTTGCGCGGGATGAAGTGGATCATCTGGGTGTTGAGCCGGCGGGCGAGCTCAATGATCAGCTCGTCCTCGCGGTCGGTGTTGCGGCTGTTGCAGATGAGCCCGCCGAGCCGGACACCACCGGAGTGCGCGTACTTGAGGATGCCTCGGGCGATGTTGTTCGCCGCGTACATCGCCATCATCTCGCCGGAGGTGACGATGTAGATCTCCTGCGCCTTGCCCTGGCGGATCGGCATCGCGAACCCGCCGCAGACGACGTCACCGAGGACGTCGTAGGTGACGAAGTCGAGGTCCTCGTAGGCGCCGGCCTCCTCCAGGTAGCTGATGGAAGTGATGACACCGCGGCCGGCGCAGCCCACACCGGGCTCCGGGCCACCGGACTCGACGCACTTGATGCCCCACTGGCCCTCGACCAGGACCTCGTCGAGCTCCAGGTCCTCGACCGAGCCCTTCTCGGCAGCCAGCTGGATGACGGAGGTCTGGGCCTTGGAATGCAGGATGAGCCGGGTCGAGTCGGCTTTGGGATCGCAGCCGACGATCATGACCTTCTTGCCCATCTCGGCCATCGCCGCCATGGTGTTCTGCTGGGTGGTGGACTTGCCGATACCACCCTTGCCATAGAATGCGATCTGGCGCATGCGGTGTTCCTCCTCGGAACGGTTGCCCAGCGCAGGGGGCACCGGTGCCACGACCACGCCGATCGGGCAGGTCGGGCCGCGAGAGCCCCTGGGCTGGAGTCGTGCCGCCGGCCGGGTTTGGCCGGGACATCGGCACAACCGTTAGTTGTTGATCTAACCCGTTGCGTCTGTCAGCCGGGTCCGGTCCCTGCCGGACCCGGCCTAGGACGGCGGGGCCTCCACTCGGGGGGCCGGCACTTCGGCCCGCCCGAGAAGCTCCTGGAAGTCACGGCCGTGCAGGCCGCGCTTCGTCTGGGTCGCCGTGGTCCGGACCCGCTCAAGCAGCGGCTCGATCTCGCTGTCGTCGGCGGTGATGCCGTACTGGGCCAGCGCGTAACGCACCGAGGCCCGGCCACTGTGCTTCCCGAACGCGAGCCGCCGTTGCCCGCCGACTTCGGCGGGGTCGAACGGCTCGTAGGTCGACGGGTGTCGCAGCACGCCGTGGACGTGGATCCCCGACTCGTGCGCGAACACCGACTCACCGACCACCGCCTTGCCTACCGGCAGCGGGCGGCAGGCGGCCCGGGCCACCATCCGCGCGAGCCTGCGGAACGAGGTGGTGTCCAGGTCCACCGGCACCTTCAACAGGTGCCGCAGGGCCATCGCCACCTCCTCGAGCGGGGCGTTGCCGGCCCGCTCCCCCAGACCCAGCACCGTGGTGCTAACCCAGGTGAATCCGGCCTGAACCGCGGCGAGGGTGTTTGCGGTCGCCAGACCGAAGTCGTCGTGGGCGTGGATCTCCCACTCCCCCGGGACCGCCTGGACCAGCCGGCCGAGCCGGGTGTAGGCGCTGACCGGGTCCAGCAGACCGACCGTGTCGGCCCAGCGGATCCGGGTGGCGCCCCACTCGCGCAGCTCGCCGGCCAGCTCGATGACGAAGTTGTCGTCCGCGCGGGAGGCGTCCTCCAGGCCGACGCTGAATCGCAGCCCGCGGTCGGCCGCGTCGAAGACGCAGTCGCGGATGCGGCGCCGCGCCCATCCCCGGTCCCGGCCCAGCTTGCTCTTCAGATGCAGGTCGGAGACGGGAATGGTGAGGTGCGCGGTGACAATTCCGCAGGACACCGCGGCATCGATGTCGCGGCGGTCGGCCCGGCACCACGCCACCACGCCGGCCTGAGGTTGCGTCGCGAGGATCTCCCGCAGGACATCCCGTTCGGCGGGTCCCATGGCAGGTATTCCGGCCTCGATCTGGTGTACGCCGATGGCGTCCAGAGCAGCGGCGATGGCAAGTTTCTCGGCTGCGGTGAATGCCACTCCAGGCGCCTGCTCGCCGTCGCGCAGGGTGGTGTCGCAAAACCTGACCGGCGCGGCCGTAGGCGCGGATGAGCTGGGAAAACGGGGACCGGGCACTGTCATCACCAGCCGTCGATCGAGAACAGAAGGCTATGGGATCGCCCCCGAACAGTGGTTCTTCGTTTGTCCGGTGGCGACACGAAGAACACTAGGAGCCGTTCATTTCAGCCCTGCAAGCCCCGGTAACTTCGGCGTTAACAGGTATTCCGTCGGGATGACTGGAAGCTTCTCCCGAAAGATACCTCGAAGGATATTCGCAAGGAAAAATCTTTAATTAAAATTTTCCTGGAAACTTTCCCTCGTGGCGCCGCCCACATAGCCCCGGGCGCGCCGCCGAAGTGGTCCGGAGCACACGGTACGCCAGGAAGATCGCCCGATTACGGGGATCCCCCAGCTCCGTCGGAGCGGTGTAGATGACAGTAGCAAACGCCCCGTGCAGATGAGATGTTATCGGAACATTCGAACAAGAGTTTCAGCGAGGTACCTGCCGTGTTACGTAGAGATGTCGGCGCTATCGATGCTGGTCACGGCGGATGAACAAGATGACTCACATTCATGTTGGCAGCTTCCCGACCGCCGCGCGATCCCGACCACCAGGATTAACTTTTCCGAAACCGACAAGGTCCGTCGTGAGTGGACCTCGCCCGAGGAGTCGGTTATCTTATGGATAACAGTTATTTTCCGCCGGGCGACGCCGACCTGGCAGCACGCAGTGCTTTCCTATGGAGAGCGGAAGGAGCTGGGCGTGTCGGTTCGCGCATACGTGGAGTACTTGGGTTGCCAGTCGGGATGGTAGAGATGACGGACACGCAGATGGTCGGCGTACCGTCCGACCCGCCGGGAACGTGGGAGGACCTGCGTGCGACCGTAGTAGGCAACAACGGTGTCTTCCGGATCAACATGGGGACACTGCGGGAGATCGGCGGCTATGGCCGATTGGGTACCAACGTGCGGCAGATCCTGAGCCGGAACCTCGCCGGCATCGGTCTCGGGCACCTGCCCACGGAACTACCGTCCTACCAGGACAAAGAGGTTCTGCTCTTCCAGTTCGGCACACCGGCGGCAGAGATCGTCGAGGCGGTCCGGGAGGGCGCCTCCGACGGAGCTGAATCCGCGCTGATCAGGCTGAACTCCTCGCAGGACATCGCGAAGGTGCGCGACGCCTCACTCAAAGCTGTCGAGCTCCTCTCGATTCTGAACGACCGCTGCCGGGACTGCATGCGCCCGCTGCACTAAGCGACCAGCGGCCGTCATCTCCGTCGCCGGCCTGACAGTCGGCGACGGAGATGTCTGGTCGTGGCTGCCGGAGGCGGTGGACCTCCAGGTCAACCGGGGGAAATCCGGCGGCTTCGTGTTCGTCACGCCTATGTTTGATCATGGCTGCGAATCACGGCGTGGGAACGACGGCGACAAAGCGTCATCGTGGCGACGGCGCTGTCCCGCTCCGCCCACGCCATCGCCCAGTGGAAGTGGCCATATCGTGGCGGACCGTCGTGGCTGGCGGCACGGACCGGGACGGCGGGATTCGACTTCTGGGAGATCGAGGAGTTCATGGAGCACGGCTCGGCACTCGTCGGCAGTCCTGAGCAGGTACTCGACAAGATCCAGCGGTTCACCGAACTGTACGGCCAGCAGCTCACCGGTATCGGCGTCGACTCACTGCCGGTGGACTGGCAGCGCGAGCAGCTTGAGTGGTTCGCCGCCGGCGCCGCCCCTCGAACCGCGTCGGGCGTATCCGAGCACCCGCTAGCCC
>NZ_CDXDOS010000059.1:0-16752 GCF_978021245.1 Frankia sp. CoBUL1 | reverse complement strand
GTCCGAGACGGGACTGTGGAGATCGCCGGCAGCGGCGGCAGGATCGTTGTCGCGGGCGAGGTGGCCGGAGCGGCCACCGTCGGCGGCCCGGCAGCCGACCCGCCTGCCGGCCCCGGCGGGCGCCGCTGCCCCGCCGCGTTGAGGGTGCGGGTCCGCCGGTCCTGGACGGTGTCGAAGCCGGCGGCGATGACCGTCACCCGCACCTCGTCCCCGAGTGCGTCGTCGATGACCGCACCGAAGATGATGTTCGCTTCCGGGTGGGCCGCGTCGGCGACCAGTTCGGCGGCCGCGTTGATCTCGAACAGGCCGAGGTCCGACCCACCCGAGATGTTGAGCAGCACCCCCTGAGCCCCGTCCATACTCGCCTCGAGCAGGGGGGACGCGATGGCCTGTTCGGCGGCGACGGTGGCCCGGTCGTCGCCGCGGGCCCGTCCGATGCCCATCAGGGCACTGCCGGCATGGGACATGACCGTCTTGACGTCGGCGAAGTCCAGGTTGATCAGGCCGGGCGTGGTGATCAGGTCGGTGATGCCCTGGACACCGGAGAGCAGCACCTGGTCGGCGCTGCGGAAGGCGTCGAGAACGCTGATGTCCCGGTCCGTCATCGCCAGCAGACGGTCGTTCGGGATGACGATGAGGGTGTCGACCTCATTACGCAAAGTGTCGATACCGGTGTCGGCCTGGGTGGCCCGGCGCCGACCCTCGAAGGTGAACGGCCGGGTGACCACACCGATGGTGAGTGCTCCGAGGGAGCGGGCGACGTTCGCGACGACCGGCGCACCGCCGGTACCCGTGCCACCACCCTCACCCGCGGTGACGAAGACCATGTCGGCCCCCTTGAGGACCTCCTCGATCTCCTCCCGGTGATCCTCGGCAGCCTGGCGGCCGACCTCGGGGTCGGCTCCGGCGCCGAGGCCTCGGGTGAGCTCACGGCCGACATCGAGTTTCACGTCGGCGTCGCTCATGAGCAGGGCCTGGGCATCGGTGTTGATGGCGATGAACTCGACGCCCTTGAGACCGACTTCGATCATCCGGTTGACGGCGTTGACGCCACCACCACCGATCCCGACGACCTTGATGACCGCGAGATAGTTCTGTGGGGCAGCCATGCGGTGTCGGTCCTCCAGCGGCGTCGGTGGTCGGACGGGGGTTACCCCGCCCCTGCGCCGCCGCGGGAAGGCGGAGCCGCGCGGCGAGCGAGGAAAGCAGTCGAAGCCTCAACCTTCACCGTCAGCTAGACGGTTACAGTTATGTCAACTTCCGACTGTGGATCGGACAGTAGGCACGGCTTCGGCGGTGGTCAAGGACGCTGTCGGCGCGTCACGACTTTCCCCGCATGGTGGCTTCGCCACCATGCGGGGACCCCCGCCCCGGAAGGAGTCTGTGGTAACCGTGACTCGCCTCCGGCGACCTTCCCGGCGCAGCCGACGAGGGCTTCGTCTCAATGTACGGACCCCGATCAATGTACGGATCCCGACGCCTGGCCGTGCCACGGATCAAGAGACCTCACCACCACCGGGGCCGATGATGGTGTACTGCCTCCCGTGACCGGTCAGCGCACCCAGCACGTCCATTTCCTCGGCATCGGAGGCAGCGGCCTGTCTCCGCTGGCCCAGATCCATCTCGCGGGCGGCGGGACGGTGAGCGGCAGTGACTCCGAAGACTCGCCCCGGGTGGCGACCCTACGCGCACGGGGGGTACCGATCCGGATCGGGGCCACGCCCGGTCCGGCCGCCTTCGCCGCCGAGCTCGCCGGTGCGGATGTCGTGGTCGCGTCCAGCGCGCTGCCCGACGACCATCCGGAGATCGTCGCCGCCCGCGCGCTCGGTCTGCCCGTGCGCCGCCGTTCGGAATGGCTACCGGAGCTCACCGCCGGCTACCGGCTGGTCGCCGTCGCCGGTTCGCACGGCAAGTCGACCACCTCGGCTATGCTCACCCTGGTCCTGCGTGCCGCCGGGCTGGATCCCACGGCGGTCATCGGCGCGGAGGTGTCACAGCTGGGAGGAAACGCGCTGGCCGGCTCCGGCGACGTCTTCGTCCTGGAGTCCGACGAGTACGGCGGCGCCTTCGCGGGCCTCGACCCGAGCATCGCCGTCATCACCAACGTCGAGTGGGAGCACCCCGACGTCTTCCCTGACGAGGCATCGGTCCGGACGGCCTTCGCCGCGTTCGCCGGACGGGTCCGACCGGGTGGACGACTGGTCGTCTGCGGGGATCATCCCGGGGTGGTCGCCGTCCTCACCGAGCTGGGTCGCCAGCAGCCCGGCAATGACGTCGCGGTGAATGATGTCGCGGTGATCGACTACGGCTTCGGTGCCGAACGCCACTGGCGCGCCGTCGACGTCGTCACCACCGCGGGGGACGACATGACCAGGGCGACCGTCCTGCGGGCCGGTCAGGAGATCGGTGCGCTGACCCTGACGGTACCCGGCCGGCACTCGGTGCTGAACGCGCTCGCGGTCCTCGCCACCGCCACCGAGCTGGGAGTCGCTCCCACCCAGACCCTCACCACCCTGACGACCTTCACCGGCGCGGCCCGACGGTTCGAGTTCGTGGGCTTCTGGAACGGCCCCGCCGACAGCACCGGCGTCGGACCCGCCGGAGGTCCGGGCAGCCTGGAGGTGATCGACGACTACGCGCATCATCCGACGGAGGTCCGTCTGACGCTCGCCGCAGCCCGTTCGCGGGCTCGGGGACGGCAGATCTGGACGGTACTCCAGCCACATACGTTCAGTCGGTTCGCCGCGCTACTGGACGACTTCGCGGCCGCGTTCAGCGACGCCGACCGGGTGTACGTCACCGACATCTATGCCGCCCGCGAGACCGACGACCTCGGTCTGCATGCCGTCGACCTAGTCAAGCGGGTGAGCGAGCCGGCGGCGACGTACTACGTGTCCTGGCCCGAGCTCGTCGAACGACTCGCCACGGACGTCCGCGCAGCCCTGAGCGACGAGGCGTCGCGGGGGATCCTGCTGCTCACGCTCGGAGCGGGAACGATCACCACGGTCAGTCCCCGGCTGCTGGCCGCCCTGGGCTTCGCGGCGGCCGGTTGACCCCCTCCCTCCGGCGGGGATTCCCACCCGCCTGGCCGGCCAACGCCGCGACGGGTACTCCCCCACGGCCGTCCGAACGGCGGTGGGGTACCGCGGTGGGGTACCGTCGAAAACAAGAAGGGCTTCAATTCTCTCGTACAAAGAAGTGCCATCCGATGCCCGTGAGGCGGCGTCTCCTCCCCGGCGTGAAAGCGGCGCCGCGCCGCGGACCCGTAACGCCGACGCGACGTCCCGGGCGATGATCCTGCCGGCTGTTGCCCGGCGTCGATGGTTGACTGCCGCAACACGCCCCGCCGGCATGGCCGGCGGCGATCAGGTGAGGATCGAGACGATGGCCGACACGCAGGACCCGCGCAGACCTGGCTTCGACGTCAGGGCGGTCAATCAGACCGTGATCGCCGAGTACCGGGCGACTGGCGGCGCGTTGGAGAAGACGCTGCCCGGTTCCAGGCTGGTGCTCGTGACGACGACCGGGCGGCGCAGCGGGAAGGAGCACACCACCCCGCTGGGGTACGTCATGGACGGCGGTCCCGGCCGCATCGTCGTCTTCGCGTCCAACATAGCCGCCCCGCGGCATCCGGACTGGTACCAGAACCTGACGGCCGAGCCGAAGGTCGTGGTGGAGCTCGGCACCGACCGGTTCGAGGCCGAGGCGTCGACCGCCACCGGAGACGAGCGGCAGCGCCTCTACGAGGCACTGGTCGAGACGATGCCGGGGATCCGCGGCCACCAGGAGCAGGTGGAACGGGAGATCCCGGTGGTCGTGCTGGTCACGCTGTGATAACCGGCCAGTGTTGGACACCCCCCTGGCTGTCCAACGACCGGGGACGGCGGAGCGCTCAGAGAGCCGCGTGCCGCGGGCGGGATCGCCGCCGGGTGGCGGCGGCGTCCCGGATCATGGCGACGATCGCGGCGGCGGCCTGGGGATGGCCGCTGCCGGCGCAGGCGGCCGACATCTTCGCCAGCCGTTCGGCGGAGATGAGCACCGGCAGCGCGTTCTCGAGCAGCCAGGACACGCTGAGCTCGGCGTCGTCGACGAGGAGACCACCGCCGGCCTCCACCGTCGGCAGCGCGTTGCGGCGCTGCTCACCGTTGCCGTGCGGCAGGGGGACGTACACCGCCGGGAGCCCCACCGCGGCGAGTTCCGCGCACGTCATCGCGCCCGACCGGCACAGGGTCATGTCGGCCGCGGCATAGGCCGAGGGGATGTGATCGAGGTACGGCCGCAGCTCGTATGGCGTGGGCAGGTCGAGGGGCAGCGCCGCGGCGACCTCGTCGAAGTTCTTCGGTCCGGTCGCGTGCAGCACCTGGATCCCGGCGGCGGCAAGGGGATGCGCCGCCGCCGCCATCACCTGGTTGAGCGAGCGGGCGCCCTGCGAACCGCCGAAGACGAGCAGGGTCGGCCGGTGCGGGTCGAGCCCGTAGCGCGCCCGGGCGGCCCGCATCGCGGCCGGGGAACGGTCGAGGGTGAGGATCTCTCCCCGCAGCGGGATCCCGGTGAGCGTCGCGCCGCGCAGGGGCGTGCTCGGGTAGGACGTGGCGACGAACGGGGTGAGCCTGGCGCCGAGCCGGTTGGCCAGTCCCGGCAGCGGGTTCGCCTCGTGCACCACGATCGGGATGCCGCGGCGCCGGGCGGCGAGGTACGCGGGCGCGGACACGTATCCACCGAACCCCACGACCACGTCCGCCCGAACCAGGTCGAGGGTCTCCCCCGCCTGACAGATCGCGTCGAAGAACCGGGCGGGCAGCTTGAACACGGCCGGGGTGGGGCGGCGCGGCATCGGGACCTTCGGCACCGTCGCCAACTCATGGCCCTGGGCGGGCACCAGGCGCGCCTCCAGACCGGTCGCGGTGCCGAGCAGGGTCAGCCGTACCCAGGAGTCAGTCGCCCGCAGCGCGTCCGCGACGGCGAGTGCGGGTTCCACGTGGCCGGCTGTCCCGCCGCCGGCGAGCACTACGCTTCGCAACATCGGTCAAGACGATGACACATCACGCCGTCTCCCGGGCAGCCCGGCCCCGGTTACCCGGGCCCGCACACGGGATGATATGCGCCCCGACGAACGCCCCGACCCGGACTCCGGCACCGGGCCCACCGGACCCGACCGCGCGCCGTCGACCGGTACGAGGCCGAGGTCCGGTCGGTGGCCCCGGCGGCCGGGCGGCCGCCTCTCCTCCCGCGGTATCACCCCGGTGACATCGGCGCGCCGCTCCCGGCGGCGCCGCCAGCGCTGGCGGCGCCGGCCGGACGCGGCGAGACGCGCGGCGTGGCGTTCCTCGGCCCGTCGGGACAAGAATTCGGCCGCGGCCGGCTCGGACCGGGCAAAGGAGAGCAGCATGCCGAGGGCCGCGAGGGTCGGCAGCAACGCGGAGCCACCGAACGACACCAGCGGAAGGGTGACGCCGGTAATCGGCAGCAGACCCACGACCGCACCTATGTTGACCACCGCCTGGACGAGGATCCAGGCGGTGACCCCCGCGGCGGCGAGCCGGACGAACAGCTCGTCACAACGGTGCGCAATCCGCAGGCCCGCGTATCCCAGCACGCCGAACAGGCCCACCACCACCAGGCTGCCGACCAGCCCGAGTTCCTCGCCGATGATCGCGAGGATGAAGTCGGTGTGCACCGCGGGCAGTAACTGCGGCCACTTCTCCCGGGATGCGCCGAGGCCCTCCCCCCACCAGCCGCCGGTCGACAGGGCATAGATGCCCTGTACGGCCTGGAAGCCGTCGCCGTGCGCGTCGGCGAACGGATCGGTGAACGACAGCAGGCGCCGGATGCGGTAGGGCTCGACCACGGCGAGGACCGACGCCGCCGCGACCATCGATCCCAGGATCCCGGTGTAGAGGCGCATCGGGGTACCGATCACCCACAGCACGGTCAACGGCACGACGGTCACGCAGATCGCCCCGCCGAGATCCGGTTCCAGCAGCAGCAGCAGGTCGATGAACAGGAACACCGGGACCAGCGGGACGAGCAGGTGTTTGGGGTCGGACAGCAGCCGCCGTTTGCGGACCAGCAGATCCGAGCACCACAGCACAAGGGCGATCTTCGCCAACTCGCTGGGCTGGATCGTGATCGGCCCGACGACGATCCACTGGCGGGCGCCACCACGCACGCTGCCGATACCCGGGATGAGCACCGCCATCAGCATCAGCACGGTCCCGAGCAACAACGGGTAGGCAAAGGCGCGGAAGACCCGCACGGGCAGCCGGGAGGCGACGGCGACCACCGGCAGACCGATCGCGACCCAGATCACCTGCCGGATGAACAGCGTGTAGGAGGAGCCGAAGTCGGCGTAGGAGCGCACGCTCGACGCCGACAGGACCATGACCAGGCCGAGCACCAGCAGCAGAGCGGCCGAGGACAGCAGCAGGTAGTAGGACGCCAACGGCCGGTCGAGCAGCGGCAGCCGTGCTTCGGCCCCGTCCGCCGCGCCGGTTCCCCCGACGCCGGCGGAGTCGGGCTCGGCCGCGGAGCCTGTTCGCACGGCTTTGGGCCCTCGCGCCGCCCGCGCGGGCCGCGCCGACGTCCCGGTGGACGGCGGCGACGACGCTCCCGACCCCGCCACGGTTACCCCTCTCGTGCGCGGACCGCCGCCGCGAACAGATCTCCGCGCGCCGCGTAGTCCCGGAACATGTCCATCGAGGCCGCGGCCGGCGCCAAGAGCACAGTGTCACCGGTGGTCGCGAACGCCGCCGCAGCCTTCACCGCATCGTCCATGCCGTCAGCCCGTTCCACGGGGACATCGGGGGCGTGTCGGGCGAGAGCGGCGGCGATCTCATCGGCGCAGCACCCGATGAGGACCGCGGCGCGCAGCACCCGGCGCGCGTCGCGGACGAGATCGTCGAAGGCGAGGCCCTTGTTGAGGCCGCCCGCGATCCACACCACCGAGGGGTAGCCGGCCAGCGACGCGGCGGCGGCGTGTGGGTTCGTCGCCTTGCTGTCATCCACCCAGCGGACCCCGTCGATGACGGCCACCTCGGCGTTGCGGTGGGCGCCGGGCCGGAAAGCGACGAGCGCCGCGCCGATCGCGGCCGGGCCAACGCCCTCGGCGCGGGCAAGCGCGGCGGCGGCCAGCGCATTGGAGATCATGTGCGGACTGGTCAGCACGAGGTCACGGACGGCGACCAGCCGCCCGCCGTCGAAGGCGTCGTCGACGAGATGGCCGTCGACGACGGTCAGGCCGGGCCGCGGCCGGGCCGCCGGGTCGAGACCGAACAGGACCCGCCGCCCCGGAGCGGCGGCGAGCAGGTCCGCGCTGGTTGCGTCGTCGGCGTTGCCGATCGCGATCGTCCCTGGACTACGCCAGATCCCCGCCTTCGCTGCCGCATAGGCCGCCGCGCCCCCGTGCCAGTCGAGATGGTCGGGGGCGACGTTGAGCACGGCCGCGGCGAGGGGGGCCATGGTGTGGGTGTAATGGAGCTGGAAGCTGGACAGTTCCACCGCGAGGGTCTCGTAGGGCGGCTCGGCTGCGACCGCGTCCACAATCGGGGTCCCGATGTTCCCGGCGGTGGTGGATCGCCGGCCCCCGGCGGCGAGCATCGCGCCGAGCATCTCGGTGGTCGTCGTCTTGCCGTTCGTTCCCGTGACGGCGAGCCACCGGCTCCCACCCCGCCACCGCCAGGCAAGCTCCACCTCCCCCCAGACCGGGATCCCGGCGCCGGCCGCCCCGGTGATCAGCGGGGCCGTCGGCGGGACGCCGGGCGAGGTGACCACGAGCGCGCTGTCCCCGGGGCCGGCCGGCAGGCCGCCGAGGTTCACCTCGGCCCCGAGCGCCCGCAGCGTCGCGGCCGCACCCTGGTGACGTGGGGAGTCGCCGGCGTCGACGACCCGGACCCGCGCACCGCGGGCAAGCAGCGCCCGGGCCGCGGCGAGCCCGGAGACCCCGATCCCGACGACCAGCACGGGCAGACCCGCCCAGGAGATCGAGGCCGTGAGGTCGCCCGGGCCCTGACCGTCGCCCGTCATGGCGTCAGCCACCTCCGTGGGAGAGGAACTCCGCGTAGAACAGGCCCAGGCCGAAGGCCACCGCGAGTCCCGAGACGATCCAGAATCGGATGATCACCGTCGTCTCGGGCCATTCGGCGAGCTCGAAATGGTGATGGATCGGCGCCATGTTGAACACGCGTTTCTTCGTCGCCTTGAAGAAGGCGACCTGGATCATCACGGACAGGGTCTCGATGACGAACAGGCCGCCGAGGACGACGAGAAGCAGCTCGGTCCGGCTGACAATCGCGATACTGGCGAAGGCACCGCCCAGCGCGAGCGACCCGGTGTCCCCCATGAAGATCTTCGCCGGGCTGGCGTTCCACCACAGGAACCCGAAACAGGCCCCCATCGCAGCCGCCGCGACCAGCGCGACGTCGAGGGGATCACGCACGAGGTAACAGCCCGCCTCGGCCGCGTGCGGCTCGCACAGGTTGCCGAACTGCCAGAAGGAGATGATGACGTACGCGCCGAACACCATTGCCGAGGTGCCGGCCGCGAGGCCGTCGAGGCCGTCGGTGAGGTTCACCGCGTTAGAGGTCGCGGCGATGATGATCCAGGCCAGCAGGGGAAAGGCGATGATGCCGACGGAGAGGCTCGTGTCCCGCACGATCGAGATGTACGTCGAGCCGGGGAGCAGCCCGGCGTCGTTCTTGAACCGGACGGCCAGCAGGCCGAAGA
Organism: Frankia sp. CoBUL1; assembly: GCF_978021245.1. Classification (NCBI taxonomy): domain Bacteria; kingdom Bacillati; phylum Actinomycetota; class Actinomycetes; order Frankiales; family Frankiaceae; genus Frankia; species Frankia sp. CoBUL1. The sequence goes on along the minus strand of NZ_CDXDOS010000059.1, from coordinate 8,031 downwards.
CGATCGCGACCGCGGCCTGCCCGGTGAACTTCATCCGGGCGGTGAGCCCGAGGCTGCGCTGCTTGCGGATCTTGATGTAGTCGTCCAGAAAGCCGACCAGGCCAAGCCCGGTCATCACCATCAGCACAAGCAGACCCGACGCGGTGAACCCGATGCCGGTCACCAGGTGGGCCAGGAAGTACCCGGCCAGGGCAGCGACAATGATGACAGTGCCCCCCATCGTGGGGGTGCCCCGCTTGGTCAGGTGGCTGGACGGCCCGTCCTCGCGGATCTCCTGGCCATATCCCTGCCGGCGGAAGAGCCGGATCACCCAGGGTGTGCCCAGCAACGACACGACCAACGCGACCATGGCCGCGATAAGAACGCCTCTCACGCGTGCGTCACCCGCGCGGGTCCGCGTGTGTGCAGCCAGCCGTCCGCCGTCATGTCCCCTCGATCCCGGCGCCGAGGACGCCGAATCTGGTCACCAACGCCTCGGCGACGCGCTCCAGCCCGAAGGACCGGCTGGCCTTGACCAATACCACGTCGTCCGGTCCGGCCTGCGCGGCCACCAGGGCCACCGCCTCCTCGGTGTCGGCCACCTCCACCGACTCCCCGTCCCAGGAGCCTTCCAGCGAGGCGCCCAGGTGGATATGGCGGGCCGCCGGACCCACCGCGATCAGTCGATCGACCCCGAGGCGGACCGCGAACCGGCCGAGCACGTCGTGCTCGGCGGCGGCGGCGTCACCGAGTTCCCCCATCGGACCGAGCACCGCGAACGCCCGGCCCTTCCCCCGCATGTCCACCAACGCCTTCAGCGCCGCCCGCATCGACTCCGGGTTCGCGTTGTAGGCGTCGTTGACGACCACCACCCCGGCCGCGGTGGAGGTCACCTCCATCCGCCACCGGCTGCGCGGGCGGGCGACGGACAGCGCCGCGGCGACCCGGTCCGGGGACAGCCCCAGCCGGATCGCGACGGCCGCCGCGGCCAACGCGTTCGGCACCTGGTGCGCGCCGACGAGCCCGAGGGTCACCCGATGGTGCTCGCCGTGCGCCAGCAGGTCGAACGAGGCGCGGCCCAGCCGGTCGACATCGACGGCACCGGCCCGCACGTCGGCCCGTCCACCCTCCCCGAAAGTGATCACTTCGGCCGTCGTCCGAACCGCCATCGCCGCGACCAGCGGGTCATCGGCGTTGAGCACGACGGCCTCGCTCGCGGCCTCGGCAAGCTCGCCCTTGGCCGCGGCGATCCCCAGCCTGCCGTCGGCGTACTCGCCCAGGTGGGCACTGCCGACGTTGAGGACCACCCCCACCGCCGGGCGGGCTACCGCGCAGAGGGTGGCGATGTGCCCCGGACCGCGGGCACCCATCTCCAGGACGACGAACGCCGTGTCCGGCTCGGTACGCAGCAGCGTCAGCGGCAGTCCGATCTCGTTGTTGAAGGAGCCGGGCGCGGCCACCGTCGGGGCGAGCCCGCCCAGCACGTCGGCGAGCAGGTCCTTGGTCGTCGTCTTGCCCGCCGACCCGGTCACGGCGACCACGGTGGCGGCGGCCAGATCACGGACGTATGCGGCGAGCGCGGCGAGCGCCGAAGGCGGATCGGGAACGATGACGGCCGGCTCGCCCACCGAGCGGGCGGCGAGCACAGCGGACGCGCCGGCGGCGACGGCGGCGGCGGCGAAGTCGTGCCCGTCGACTCGGCTGCCGGCCAGGGCGACGAACAAGGCGCCGTCGCGGACCTCGCGGGAGTCGACGACGACCGAACGCACCGTGACGCCCGGGTCGGGCACCGCGTCGAGCCGGCCGCCGGTCGCCGACGCGACCTCGGCCAGGGTCAGCGGGATCATCTCCCCTCCACCGAGGAGAGCGCGGCGCGCAGGACGACCCGATCGTCGAAGGGGGTCACCACCCCCGCCTGTTCCTGGCCCGACTCATGACCCTTGCCGGCGACAACGACGGCGTCCTGAGGTCCGGCCTCGGCCACGGCGGCCGCGATGGCCGCGGCGCGGTCCGGTTCGACCAAGACCGTGGCCGAGGCCGACAGCGCCGTGACCCCGGCGAGCATCTGGGCGAGGATCTCCGCCGGATCCTCCGAGCGCGGATTGTCGTTCGTGAGGATCGCGACGTCGGCGAGTGTCGCCGCGGTGGCCCCCATCAGCGGGCGCTTGCCGCGGTCGCGGTCGCCACCGCAGCCGAGCACGACGATGACCCTGCCCTTCACCAGCGGGCGAACCGTCTCGAGCAGCGTCGTGACCGCGTCCGGGGTGTGCGCGAAGTCGACCAGGGCCAGGAACGGCTGGCCGGCGTCGACCCGCTCCATCCGGCCGGGCACCCCGGGCAGGGAGCCGATCCCCGCCACCGCCGTGGCCGGGGGGACCCCGATGGCGACGAGCAACGCCAGCGCGCCGAGCGCGTTGGCGACGTTAAAGGCGCCGGGCAGCGGCACGGACAGATCCACCCGCAGCCCGTCCGGACCCTCGGCGCGCAGCAGTGTGCCGGTCGGCCCGTAGGAAACGTCCCGGGCCGTCCAGTCGGCCGGCCCCTCGACGGCGAACGTGATCGCGCCGGGATGCCGTTCGGCGAGCCGGCGGCCCCACCGGTCCGCCACGCCGATCACCGCGACGGCGGTCCGGGCCGGGTCGAACAGGGACGCCTTCGCCGCGAAGTAGTCCTCCATGGAGGAGTGGAAGTCCAGATGGTCCTGGCTGAGGTTGGTGAACACGGCCCCGGCGAAGTGCAGGGCGTCGGCCCGGTGCAGGGCCAGCGCGTGGCTGGACACCTCCATCGTGGCAGCCCCCACGCCACGCTCGACCATCGTGGCGAGCAGGGCCTGCAGGTCGCTCGCCTCCGGGGTGGTGCGGGCGGAGGCCAGCCGTTCGTCGGCGATCCGGGTCTCGATCGTGCCGATCAGGCCCGTGGTGTGGCCGGCGGCGCGCAGCCCGGCGTCGAGCAGGAAGGCCGTGGTCGTCTTCCCGTTGGTGCCGGTGACGCCGAGCAGGCGCAGCGCCGCAGAGGGATCACCGTAGATCCTCGCCGCCACCGGGGCGAGGTCACGCCGTGGATCGTCGCTGACAAGCACCGGGACTTCCCCGGGGGGGCCGGGCGGCATGGCCGCGATCCGGCGGGCGCCCTCGGCGTCGGTGAGCACGGCGACGGCGCCGCCGGCCACCGCGGCGGCCGCGAAGGCCGCACCGTGCGTGTGGGCACCGGGCAGTGCCGCGTGGAGGTCGCCCGGCCGGACCGCATGCGAGTCGTGGGTGACGCCATGCACGATCACGTCCGTGTCCGCATGCGTGTCCGACGGCGAATGTCCCGCACCCGCGAACGCCGCCGGCTCCGGGACGGGCGCCACGGCCGCGAGCACCGCGCGCAGATCGGCGAGGCTGCACGCGGGCGGGGCAGCCGGTCGAGGTGCCGGAGAGGTCACGGTCACGACCTTAGTGGGGGCGGGCACGGCCATCCCCACGGGCGCCCGGGCACGGCGGTGGTCCAGCCGACCTTCCCCGCCCACCACGTCCCGGCGCGGATCGCGATCATCTGTCCAGGTCGAGCAGGAGCGGTGCGGGCCTGGTGATCGGCTGTGGCACGCCGAGGGTGGTCAACGCGAAGGACATGACACGTTGGAACACGGGCGCGGCGACCTGACCGCCGAAGTAACCCTTCTTCGGGTTGTCCAGGACGATCTCCACCACCACCCGCGGATCATCCGCCGGGGCGAACCCGATGAACGAGGGAACGTAGCCCTGGTAACCGCCGTGCACCGGGTCGGGCCGTTTGGCGGTGCCCGTCTTGCCGGCCACCCGGTAACCGGGAACCTCGGCAAGCGGCGCTGTGCCCTCGTTCGTCGCCACCGCCTCGAGCATCCGGGTGAGCGTGGCCGCGGTCTGCGCGCTGACGACGCGCTGACCAGGCGGTTGGGGAGTCACCTTGACGACGCCGTCCGGACCGGTGATGGCGTCGACAAGCCGCGGGGTCACGCGAACACCGCCGTTCGCGATAGTCGCGTACACCGAGGCCATCTGGAGCGCCGTCGCCGACATGCCCTGCCCGTAGGAAATGGTGGCGGCCTGGCTGCCCGACCAGTCCCGGGCTGCCGGCAGCAGGCCGGCGCCCTCGCCGGGGAAGTTCAGACCCGTGCGGGCACCGAGCCCGAACGAGCGCAGCGCCTGCTCCAGCCCGGTCCGCCCGACCCGCTCGGAGATCTCCACGGTGCCGATGTTGCTGGAGCGGGCCAGGACGCCGGCGGCGGTGAGATGTTCGACGCCGTGCGGCTCGGAGTCCTCGATGCGTACCCCACCCCGGGTGATGAACGGCGGGATGGTCATCGGGGTCTCGGAGGTGATCAGACCGCGGTCCAGCGCCGCGGCCATCGTGATCACTTTGTTGACGCTGCCGGGCTCGTAGGCGTCCCGCGTGGACCGATTGCCCAGCGCCGGGGTGTCCCGGGCGGTGATGTTGTTCGGGTCGAACTGCGGCGCGTCGGCCATCGCGAGGATGTCCCCGGTGCGGGGGTCCATCACGACGGCCGTGCCGCCGTCGGCCTCGGAGGTACGGACCGCGTCGGCGATCGCGTTCTGGGCGTTCCACTGGATGTCCCGTTCGAGGGTCAGGCGCAGCGAAGAACCCGGGATCGGGTCCTTCTCGCGGCTCTGGCCCGAGGGGATCTCGATGCCCGCCGGGTTCGCCTCCAGTCGGCGAAGGCCGTCGGTACCGCGCAGCACCTCGTCATACGCCAGCTCCAGCCCGCCGCCGCCCTCGAGGATGTCACCATCGCCGTGCCGCATGAACCCGATGACGTTCGCGGCCAGTTCCCGGGACGGGTAGGTGCGTCCGCGTTCCTCGGTGATGCCGATACCGCGCAGCCCCAGGGCGCTGACCTTCTCCGCCACGTCCGGAGTGAGCCCGCGGGCGAGGTAGACGAACTTGATGTGCTCGGCCGGGTCGGTGGTAAGCCGTCTGCGCAACGCCTCGGTGCTGTCGTCGAGGACCGGCGCGAGCTTCGCGGCCGTCCCCGCGATGTCCCTGACGTTCGTCGGGTTCGCGTAGACGGCCCGCAGCTCGACATACTGCGCGAGCGTGTGGCCCGCCCGGTCGGTGATGGCGCCACGCGCCGCGGGCAGCACGATGGTCCGCAGCCGCTGGGCCTCGGCCTGGGCCGCGTAGGTGGAGGCGGAGAAACCCTGCAGCTGGGTCAGGCGCAGCCCGAGGACACTGAGGACCGCGCACATGAGCACGATGGACACCCGCAGCCGCCGACGCGGGCTGCCCAGCCGGTAGGCGCGACGAGCCGGGGGGTGCCGCGGCCGGCTGACCCGACCGGGACGCCAGGGCACCGAGCCCGGCCGGCCCACATACCGGCCGCCCGGATACCGGCCGTCGTGCTCCTCGTCGCCGTACTCGTCCGCACCGGGCCCGTCGCCGACCGCCCGACCCGGGTCGTCGACATCCCTCCGCAACCGACCGCCATACACTGAAGGTGGCGGTGGAGGAACAAGGCGTAGCCGTCCGCGGCCGCGCTGAGGGGAGCCCGGGGACGTCGAGCTCACTGCCCGGCTCCGGCCTTTCCCGCCGCCCCGATCGCGGCACCACCGGCCGCGGCAGCGTTCGCCCCGGTGGCGGGAAGGTGGGCGTGAGCGGTTCCGCCGGCACCACCCGCCGTCGCGCCGGCCGCTGGCTGACCGTTCTTCCCGGGACCGCCGGTCTTCCCGGGACCGCCGGCCGGGCTCGGGCCGGGCGATGCGGGCACGACGATGATGACGGACCCGCTGCCCGGTTCCCGGGCCAGGGTCCGGGAACCAACGGGCAGCGGAGCGCCCGGCGGAAGGTATTCCGGTATCCCGCCGGGGATCATGCCGTAGCGGGAGGCCTGCGCGGCCAGCGACGCCGGATCGGAGAGCTGGTCGGCATGCACCGACAGCGCCTGTTCCTCGTCGGCCAGGGCGGACGCCCGATTGCGCAGAGTGTTGGCCTGGAACGAGTTCTCCATCAACGCCAGGTTCAGCAGCAGCAGGCAGAGCAGACCAGCGCCCAGCAGGACCAGCAGCAACACGACGAAGGGACCCTTGCGGCCCCCGTCCGGCGCCGGCCGGACCACCGCGAGCCGCGCCCGGCTCGACGCCCGGCGCGGCTGCGGGCCGATGGCCGGAGCGGTCGCGGCGGCCGAGCGGGCCGCGGGCCGCCCCGTCGAGGGGGTCGGGGCGCTTGTCATCCGCCCAGGGCCCCCTTGCCCGGAGCCGGTCCGGGCGGAGGCGGTCCGGGCGGAGGCGGAACCGGAACGCCCGGCGCGGGAGAGCGGCTGCGCGGGAGCGGTCACGATGCACCTCCGGTCGGTTTCCGGGTGTGGTCCGGGTTCGGCGCGGTACGTTCGACGGCACGCAGGCGGACGGAGGCCGCCCGCGGGTTCTCGGCCTTCTCGGTCTCGCTCGCCGGTTCCGCACCTCGGGTCAACCAGCGCAACCTGGGGCCCGCGCCCTCGGGCACCACCGGCAGGTCCGGCGGGACCGAGGCCTCCGCGTAGCCGCGCAGTTGCCGCTTGACCAGTCGGTCCTCAAGCGAGTGGTACGACAGGACGACGAGCCGGCCGGACACGGCCAGCGCGTCGAAGGCCGCGGGCAACGCCCGGGCGAGCACGTCGAGTTCGGCGTTGACCTCGATACGTAACGCCTGGAAAGTACGTTTCGCCGGATTGCCGCCGGTCCGCCGGGCCGGCGCCGGGATGGCGTCACGTACCAGGTCGGCGAGCCGCGCCGAGGTGGCGAACGGGGCGACGGCCCTGGCCTGGACGATCGCACCGGCGATGCGGCGGGCGAAGCGCTCCTCGCCGTATTCCCGCAGGATGCGGGTCAGCGCGTCGGCATCGTAGGTGTTGAGGACGTCGGCGGCAGTCCTGCCCTGTGTCTGGTCCATCCGCATGTCCAGCGGCGCGTCCCGGGAGTAGGCGAACCCACGGTCGTCCGTGTCCAGCTGCAACGACGACACGCCGAGGTCGAACAGGATGCCCTGCACCACCGGATGACCGAGCCGGTCCAGAATCTCGGCCACCTCGTCGTAGACGGCGTGGACGAGCTCCACCCGGCCGGGGGCGAGCCCGTGCAGCCGCTCACCGCTGCGCTCCAGGGCGTCGGGGTCGCGGTCGATCCCCACCAGCCGTACGTGCGGGAAGGCCGTGAGCACAGCCGCGGCATGCCCACCGAGACCCACCGTCGCGTCCACCACGATCGCTCCGGATGCCCGCAGGGCGGGAGCCAACAAAGTCAGTACACGGTCGGTCAGCACAGGCGTATGTGTGGCGTTCAGTGCTGAGCCTCCCTCGACCGCTCGTGGACCTCGTCTTCAGATGTGCTGACGGGCATGGGGGGCTTCGTCGGCGGAAGGCACCGGGCGGCGGGCCCGGGTCGGGTGACCGGGGCCGACCGCCCTCGCGTACGTCCCGGATGCCGGCCGCCGGGGAAGGGACAGCCGGAGGGGACGGTGCGCGTGGCGAGCCCGCGGAGCACCCGGATCCATGAACCCAAGGCAGCTCAGATCACTCCGGGCAGGACCTCCTCGGACAGCTCGGCGAAGCTCTCCTCCTGGCTTTCCAGGTAGGCCTGCCACCGCTGGGCATCCCAGATCTCAATCCGGGTGTTGGCCCCATTGACCACGCAGTCGCGCATCAAGCCCGCGTAGGACCGCAGCGGAGCCGGAACCGTGATCCGCCCCTGCCGGTCCGGCACGTCGTCCGCGGCCGAGGAGAAGAACACCCGGCTGTAGTCACGCAACGCCTTTGCGGTAACCGGAACGGTACGGAGGGACTCGCTGATCCGGGTGAACTCCGCCATCGGAAAGACATACAGGCAGCGTTCCTGCCCCTTGGTGATCACAAGCCCCCCCTCCAACTCGTCGCGGAATTTCGCGGGTAGCGTCAGCCGCCCTTTGTCGTCGAGCCGCGGCGCGTGGCTGCCGAGAAACACCGGCAACCTCCTCGCCACTGCGAGGAAGACAGCGACAGGCTCACCCCGCGACGGCCACCCGTAAGCTGCTGTCCCCCACTGCAGCGCCACTCTACCCCAC